>DAOVUC010000066.1 GCA_030632765.1 Candidatus Dadabacteria bacterium | reverse complement strand
TCAGAAACTTTGAGATATAAGTAACCTCCATAATCACCCAAACTTCATAAAAACAGTCGGCTGTGACTCAATTTGCAAGATGCTCCGAGCTTACACTAACTTTCTGTTTCTGTTGTAAGAGAACGCCGCTACTATACATAATAGCAGGAAAAAATCATGATTTAGGCTTTTTAGTCCAAGCCGTCTAAAAAGGATATGACCTCATTTGAGAAATTCTTGTTTCTTAGAAGGGTGATGTGGCTTGCCCTGAGAGAAACTCCTCTGCCGTTAGGGAAGAAAGCGGCAGCTTCGGCGGCGGCGTACTCCCTGGAGCCGTTAATTATTAGTATAGGCAAGTGGAGCTTCATCAGATCCGCATGAATGAATTCTGGATAAATATTCCCCTCAAGGCGTGCGGCGAATGCTTTACGGTCCCCACCTGTTTTCACAGCAAACTCTCTATATGGGTCTTTTTCTTTCGGATTATCATCGAGCATATTCTTGACCCGGGCTTTTCTCTCGGAATCAGTCAAAGTCCAGTCTTTCTCATAAATATGGAGCCCCGCAAGCACCAGACTCCTCATCCCTTCTGACATCAGAGTTGCTTCTATAGCGACTTTTGCCCCCATGGAGTATCCCAGGACATCGTATTCATATAGCCCGAGGTATTCCACAATAGAGATTAAGTCCTTGGCCATAGCGCGGTTCCAGTAACTGTAGGAATGATGAGGTTTTTCAGACTCCCCGTGACCGCGTGCGTCAAACATGATCACTCTTCGCCCGCTTTTAACGAGATTCTCGGGGATACCTGACATTTCCCAATTTATTTTGCTGTTGGCTGTAAACCCGTGGAGGAGCAGTATAGGATCTCCCTCCCCCATGTCCCAGTATGCAAGCTCAACATCGTCAAAACTTTTGAATGTTTCCATGGGCTAATATTGTACACATAGTTTGTGATGCTTTGAAATAATATCTCTCAGATGCATGCGAGATGACGAGCGGACGGTGTCAGGAACACAATGTGCCCTTATTTACAATTTCTTTGATGCTCTTCAGATACATAGAAACTCTAAAGTCTCATTAATCTCGGGTGCAAGTTAGAACTTGTATGCCTGCACATGTTATGTGCCCGCGAGGGTGCCGGGTGGTTATTGGGCAATCCAACCACAAAAAAACCGTTATTATTTACCTGAAAAAGCACATTCAGATCGGTCAAATTTGATCTACAAAAAATTTTATAAGTAATCCACAAAATATATGTTAAGTTTAATTCTGTTAAAGGCGGGTGATATGAAGCTTCTCAATATATATGCTCTAATTTTACTAATACCTATGTTCTTAGCCCTAAGCTGCGGAGGCAGTGGATCATATATCCCTCGTAAAAACAAAACACAGACGGTCCCGCCGCCGAAGAAAGAAAAAGTTGAAGCAAAAGAGGCTTCTAAAGTTGACACTACTTCGCCAAATGAGTTTAACGCCCCGTTTATAGATGTGTGGCTCGCTGCAATAGAGAGCGTTAAATGGCTCAAGTGGAACATAGCTTTTATAGATGAGCGTGAGGGGGTCATCAGGCTAAAAGAGGCCTACGCTTATAGAAAATCAGGCAAATTGCTGAGAAAATACAGCTGGCCAAGCAAGGAAAACCTGCAAACTTCCAGCATAAACGATTATCTTGAGAAAGTCGGCCGTTTCACCCCACGTGGAACAAGCACTGTTTTCACACAAGAGAATCTGAGACTGACTGTAATTAAAGTCTCGGACGACGTTACCAAAGTAGACATAGACTATACGATAAGACCCTACACATTCGCTGGGAAAATAGGCTATGAAGTAGATTCAAACGGATTTATCGAATCATTACTTCTCGAGCGCATAAAGGAATCACTTGACGGAAGGCCCCTTGCCAAGAGATAATATTTTGTGACCACCCTATTGCTTTCTATTGGAATTGTAATTGCCTTTGCCATAATGTTCTGGCTCGACAAAAAACAGGGCCCGGAACCCACCCCTGCACTCGTGCACCTGTTCGACGTGCTCAGAAACCTAAGATGGGATATGAGCCAAGAGGATATCAAAAGAACATTTGCGAAATTTAAGCATGCGAGCGCTAAAAGATTAAATAAAAAAACCACATTGATCTACAAAGAAAGCTCCCTTGGGCAGGAGATTCATACCACTTTTAGTTTTCCATCTGATAACGAGGGATCAGCTAACAAATGCGAAATAAGATTATCCCGTGTGAATGAAAAGGATATAGACCTACTTTTTAGTACTGTTTGCAAACAATACGGACAGCCCACGCAAGGCGGGCAGGATAAAGAAGGGGAGGTAAAATGGGCGTACGCAAGCGGCATTCTAACCCTTGAAAACACTGCGCCTGAGGAATATTTGCTAACTCTTACCGAGGAAGATAATAAGGCAAGCACCTAGGACTTAAAAAGTCCCTATGGTTTAAAGAGTCCCATAGCATTTATGATCTGATCCATGTTCTCGTGCGCCGCCTCTTTTGCGCGTTTGGTGCCGTCTCTAAGAATATCACGCACGTCATCCGGTCGTTTCTCAAATTCACTGCGTCTTTCTCTGAAAGGCTCCAGAAGCTCGTTAATTGCAGCTGTAAGTTTTTTCTTTACCTCAACATCCCCAACATTGCCCGTTCTGTAGCGGTCCTTAAGGTCGTCTATCTCCGCTGTGTTTTTGTTAAAAGCATCGTGGTAGATAAACACAGGGTTCCCCTCAACCTTGCCGGGTATATCGGCCCTTATACGGTTTGGGTCGGTGAACATGCTCATCACACGTTTGCTTACTTGCCCCTCATCGTCAGAGAGATAAATGCAGTTATCAAGACTCTTACTCATCTTTCTGTCCCCATCAGTGCCTACAAGTCGTGATGTTTTACTTATCACAGGGTCGGGCTCCTGGAAAAACTCACCGTATAGGAAATTAAATCTCCTTGCAAGCTCACGAGTAAGCTCAACGTGGCTTAACTGGTCATCACCCACAGGGACTTTGGTGGCTTTAAACATAAGGATGTCAGCCGCCATAAGCACCGGGTATCCAAGAAGCCCCACGGAGTAGTTATCCCCTACCCCCATGTCTTGGATTTTCTCTTTAAGTGTTGGTATTCTCTCAGCCCTTGGCACCCCGCATATCATTGCGAGCATGGCGTATAGCTCGGTGATGTAGGGAATCTGCGACTGGATGTAGAAGGTCGACTTTTCAGGGTCCATGCCAACACTGAGCCAGTCCATAACCATCTCAAGGGTGTTTTGCTCAACCTCTCCTACCTTATCATAGTGCGTTGTGAGCATATGGAGATCAGCTACAAGAAAAAAGCAGTTATATTCATTCTGGAATGCGATCCGGTTATAGAGCGAGCCCACCAGGTGGCCAAGGTGAAGCCTGCCCGTAGGTCTGTCTCCGGTTACTAGTATCGGTCTGTCATCTGCCATAATATTAATAATCCTCCTACACCTTTTCAACACATATTACTGTTTTTTCGAAACATAACACGAATGTGTTTGAATTAGCTCAGTAATATACACGGTTTGGAGTAAATTGGGATATACTTTTTCGAGTTTTTAGCCACCAAGGCTTATTTAAACAACAATAGCTATAACCCAGTACATTCGGATAACAATCTACTCGGGGATGTTAAGTTGGTACCCGCAGACAAAGTCGGCAATTTTTGCACTGACTGTGCCTTCGATAATGGGCTGGGGGTCATAGAGAACAACCTGATTTTCTACAAGCCTTCCCAGGGCGTCGTAGAATTTGGAATCCGTATAAGAGTATGTCCTTCTCTCACAGTCCACAGACGAATTGATCCGCACTTCTTTGTATAAGAGTCCGTCATTATCGCGCTCAGTCCCTTCAAACTTAAGCTTGCTCCAGGAAGTAATCAGGTCCTTTTTAGTCTCAATTGTTTGTGGGTCTACGAATATGGAATAAGCCCTATCTCCCGTAACCCCTCCCACAAGAAACCATGAGTCATCTTTAGAGCTCGGCGTGTAACTCTTAATTTTGACTGGCCTGGGGTATGTTACGGCAGTGTCTTCCTCAACTTTAGCGGTTATCCGCTCAATGACCGTTTTATTATGCTCCTGTGTGGTTACCTGCTCAATGACCGGATTGGTCTCTTTTGCGGTTTTAGATTGAGCAACGTCTTCAACCACAGGCGCTGGCTCGCTAATGTCCTTTTGAGCGCACGAAACCGCCCCTATTAAGGAAAACACACCTAGAAATAAGAGTATATACATGCGGGGTTTCACAACTTGTTCCTCATAGAGATTCTCAAAAAGTGTAAATCGTTATTTGGAAGCGAAAATTAAAGGGCAAGAGGATAGGAGTATGTATGCATTTTCCCGCCAAGTACTCATGCATACATCCCTATACTGTATCATTAGGCCGTTAAAACATTATTCACTTGTATTTGATTTACTTGCAGGTTCTTTATTGGCATTCGACTCGGCGGCTTGCTTCTGTACTCTAGCCATTTCTTCGTTTTTTAATTTTATCAGAGTGCGTCTGTCAATATATGCAGCCGGCGTTAGCTTAGCATAATTCTTTGGTCCCACTGCTTCCCTTAGGGCTGCCATACCATCTATGAACATATCCGCAATCTTTGCGTTAGCCTCATCGGTTTCCTTAGCCGTAGTCTTCAATGTCGAAGGATTGAACTGAGGATCGTGCAGCTGGCTCATAAATTTTCTTTGCAGAGCGCGGGATTGATTTTCTTCTGAAATAATAGGAGAAATATATTTCGACCTAATTGTATTTACGCGGTCTTTCTGCTGTTCAGTAAGATCAAGTTTGCCAGTTTTCTGAACCATGCTTATAAGCATCCTGCTGTATTTGCCGCTCCTTATTCTGTGTACTCTTTCTTTCCTGAAACCTTCCCTGGGCTTTTCTTTCTTTTCCGGCTTCTCTGCCATGGCGAAACCCGCCGTAAGCATTAAAACAATTAAAGAAAATAATACAAATCTCATATAATACCTCCTGGGTATGTTGGGATTTATATATTAACTTACCTTATGTGTTTTTATTACATTTATTTTACCGCGCAAGAATTTTACATGAGCGGACAAGAAATTAAAAGGTATCCATAAAAGCCTGAAATGTCTAATTTCCCTTTGATTACGCCCTACTCTTGCTGAAATCTCAGAACAATTTCAATTTGTATGTATATTTGCAGATAGATATAGTAGAGTATTTAAAGGCGGTTAAACGAAACTCTT
The DNA here is from genome assembly GCA_030632765.1 of Candidatus Dadabacteria bacterium. Lineage (GTDB taxonomy): Bacteria > Desulfobacterota_D > UBA1144 > Nemesobacterales > UBA2774 > CR02bin9. The sequence continues at coordinate 2,633 of DAOVUC010000066.1, read as the reverse complement.
TATAGTAAAGTAGTAATGGGTGTACAAATGAGCATGGAGAGAGCAACAAATTAGAATTCTTTAGAGATAATCCCTAATCCAGCGCTCTAAAACTATAAGTACATATCCCCTCTCTTCTTGAGAAAGTTCATGATCCTTGGCGGGGATTTCATGCCACTTTTGGAGGCACTTGCGGCAGCATGTAGCGGTTGCGTGCTGGGCTATAAATACAGGGTGGTTACGCATCGGGGTCTGCTTGCCGTCGTTTGGCGGGTTGGCAGGGGCAAGCCTCGTTGCTATAAATTCCCGTCCATGCTCAAGAATAATATTGACCCCTTTGGATTTTAGATATTCGAGCTCTCTCCCTTTTAATTTAAAGCTTGATCTAAAACGGGATTTAGCTAATTTCTCAAATAGCAGGTCCAGATCACTCATTGTGAATCGTCAGTCTTGTCCTCATGCCGCCTGGCATGGCGCTTAATAATATCGAGTGAGAGAATGGACTCTGCTGCAAGCTTTGCCACAGCAAAAACAATGCAGAAGACACCTAAAATAGTTGCGATCTCTAGTACAGCTGTTGAAGTTGTGATCCCCCATGCGTTTACAAGAAACGCGACGAGTGAGCCAAGAGAAAAGAACACAACGCTTAAATAAAGGGCTAAGAGACTGTTCCTAAATAGATGTGCCCTTCTAAGTTCCTGCTTCACTCTATCTGTCTGTATCCTACATTCCTCCTCAGAGAATTCATGGATCGTGCTGTTTACATATGAATATCTTTGTGACGTGGACATTATAAGTAGAGCGACCCCTGGTATATAGGTAAGAGGTATAAGCAGCTCAAGCGCGTTCGTATCCATATTAGACTCTCCTTATGAGAATGAAAGTTAATATTACCACAGATTAGAGCGATTTTGAGATATTAAGGTTCTCTAATATTCACAGTCATTAATTTAGTGTTGATTATTTATTCTATCGTTTTTGTGATTCCTACTTTATAATAGTGCACCTATGTTAAAGAGACGTACTTCGCTGTTGTTTTTGATCCCAATATTGGCAGGGGCTTTTATAGGGGTATTTTTCTTGTACCCCGTTAATGAATTTGTGTATTTCCATGAGCACGACCCTAACACGGGCATCGGTTTGGAATTTGCTCTTGAGCAATTATGGCTTGGGATAACAGGGCATTATCCGGTTAAAGTTCCCTTCTATGCGGGGGTCGGCGCTTTTCTAGGATTACTTGCGGCATTTTTCTTTAACTCTCTTTATAAAAGCACGGCGCAAATAAAACAGCTTAGCGATGAGCTTCAAAAAGATTTACTTGCACTTATCTCACACGGTGAGAGCGCAACCGCTGAATTTAAATCCTCATTCAAATGGGATATTAAAGAGTCCAAACCAAATAGAGCTCTTGAAGACGTAATTCTAAAAACACTTGCAGGGTTTATGAACGGCGAAGGCGGCTCGTTGATTATAGGGGTCGCGGATGACGGGGAGATTCTGGGCCTTAAGGGCGATTACAATATACTTAAGAAAAAGGACCGTGACGGTTTTGAACAGGCCGTTATGACCGCTGTCGCAAGGAATCTCGGCACGGACGCGTGTCAGTATCTGCAGCTAGTTTTTCACGAGGTTGGAGGTAACGATGTATGCCGCGTGATAACAGGAAAATCCCACCGCCCTATCTATATAAAAGAGGGCAATGCACTTAAATTTTACCTACGCACGGGCGTCAGCACACGAGAGCTAAACGTGCAGGAAGCGGTTGAGTATATTTCGACCAGGTGGGGGAACAAATAGACCCCCTACCCCTATCTCTAAGAAGCATATTTAATTGGAACCAATCCAGATTTAACTATAGTTACAGGAAGTTAGAAATAGTTTGCGTGCGGAGGCAGCGGACAATGTCCGGGACACAATGTGTCCTTATTTGCAATGTCTCTGAAACTCTCCAGCTACATAGAAACTCTATAGTTTTATTAGTCACATTATCTACTTAGAACTTGTATACCTGCGGGGGTTCCCCGCTAGAACGCGCCTTCTTCGGAGGAGCCGCCTTCGGATGTGATATTGTCTTCAATTCCGAGCACCTCCAGGAGACGCAGGCGAAGCTCTAGCGCTTCAGGAGCCCGGCTCATGGGGAACTCTGAAACAGGGAATTTTACAACCGCTTCCTGGAGACCAAAAACGCTGTGATCCGCAGCTGCCATTACCACTCTTACGAAAGTATGATGTATTTCGGCTTCAAGATCGATAAAATCCAGATAAACGTGCACGGGAGGGGTGCACATAACGGTAAGCGGGGAGCAGAGGACGTCCCTACCCCTTAACTGCGTGTAGTCGGCAAAAGGTGTGGGCGCATGGAGGTACCAATCTACCTTATCCTTATGCTTTTCGAACTCTTCCATAAATTCATCTACATTGTTTATCATTGCGCTGGCCCCTTTTTATTGGTGTCGGCAGCTGTAAAAAGCTTGTTTTATTATGCTTAGTGTAGGGATATTTGCAAATTGATATGGGATAGGCAAATGATGAAACTTGCAAGGGATAATGTATCGTCTTAAATATCCTCATCTTCAAAAAGCTCATCCTCAGGGGGGATGCGCATGGGGACATCGTTTACGACGGGTGGCAGTGTCTGGAGATATACAAAAATA
>DAOVUC010000015.1 GCA_030632765.1 Candidatus Dadabacteria bacterium | reverse complement strand
TGCTGCAACAACTCCGCTTGTAGAAAATTCAGACGTAGTCTGTGAGTCGAGTCCGCTTATTTCGTAGTAGTCGAGCATTTGCCTGTCATTGCCGTTACCAACATAATCGAACGTTTCAGGGACCATCGACAAGGTTCCCCCGGGCTCTATTATACTACCCCCCGGTGCAGGGCTTGGTGTGGGAGTTGGTGTTGGTGTGGGAGTTGGTGTTGGACTAGCAGTCGGCGGATTGCCGCCACCGTCATCGTTATTATTGCTCTCACTGTCGCAGCTCGCAACGGCAAAAGCCAAAAACACAGCGCACAAAATTAGAACCAAATGCTAAAGTGCGTATTTATTGAAAGTAGATAAGCAAGATTTCATTTATTCCTCCATCAAGAGTTACATACCACAATTATAATTATACCTATTGTTTATAACCCAACCCAAGCATTATTTTCTTAACGGTCAAATAATCAGGAATTTGCATGTTAAAGTGCCACTTTAACTTCGCATCTTGCTCATTTTCAAACTTAAAGTTGATTATTATTATCTAAAGGACCGGAGTTAAAGTAAAAGCAAAATTCTTAATGGACTTTGTCTAAGAAGTTGCTTTTAGTATGTTATGCTGTAATTTCAGATAGTTAGCTTTCATATCTTATATATACTTTATACTCTCTCATATACAATATAGCTAAGTTCATAAAGGTAATTCATAAAGAGAGAACTAGACTAGAATGTACTTTAAAATCATTCAAGCGGCGTATCTTCCCTGTTTGCTCACTCAGCCATCGAGCCGTCGTAGACTTTTGCAGAGTTAAAGCCCATTAGCTCAAGCGCAAATGCTGTAAATGTTGCCCTCACCGCGGCCTGGCAATGGGTCGCGATATTCTTAGAACTATCGACCCCCGCTCTGCTAAGGAATGCTTCTATATCCTCGGCAGATTTAAAAGTTCTGACCGCTTCTCCATCATTTGAGTTCTCAAGCATCTGGCTCCACTTCAGATGTAAAGCGCCCGGCACATGCCCCATTCTCTTGTTGCCGTGGGGCCCTGCCCTCAAACTCGTTCACAGACCTTACGTCCAGCACCTGCCACGCCGGGTCTTTATATTTTTGAAGCAGCTCATCCATTGTTACCATTACTTGAGGGTTTGCACAAAGCGAGGCGGGCTCTTTAATCTGAGCGGGTTTTGATGCGGCGAAACTTACCGGCAATCCCGAAGAGACCCAGTTTTGCCATCCCCCGTCTAGTACTTTCACGTTATTAAACCCGTAATATTTAAGCACCCACCATAGCCTTGTTGCGAATATAGCTCCCCAGTCGTCATAAACCACGACAGTTGATCCCGCCCCTATGCCGAGATCGCCAAGCAATTTATGCACTTGGGTTTCTGTGGCGACCAGAACAGTCTGCCCCCCCTTTTCATCAAGCTCCTTTATATAAGCATGCCCCGGCCTGCATACTGCGCCCGGTATATGCGCCCTTGTATAGGAGTATGCTCCCACGGACAGTCCACTATTACCAGATCGTCATTTTCTTTATTCGCATCAAGCCACTTGGGTCTTACTAGAATATCAGGATTCGCATAATCCATACTTCCTCCGCAAAATTTGTTGTAATCCCGATTATAGCAAAAGCCGCTGAATAGAGCAATCAACTTGAGAGATGAGGTGTATCCAATACGCTTTGAAATCTTGCTTAGGTTATAAGTCGCTGTGGTTTTTTTATAAGCCAATCGCTACATTGGTAAGCCCCACCCACTATGTTATTGACTCACGTGGAAGTAATTGTGTAGTATGTAAATCAACAGTTTAAAGGAGGATGATCTCGTGAAAATATTAAATTCCACAATACTTTTTTGTATTACTATACGCTTCAATAGCCGGAGCGCAGCCTTTCGCATATATCACAAATGCCGGAAGTGACAATGTATCCGTAATCAATTCTCAATCAAATAAAGTTATAGCAACAATCCCTGTAGGCGACCGCCCACAAGGGATTACGGTCTCCCCGGATAGTGCATTTGTGTACGTTATAAATAATGGTGATGATACAATCTCAAAAATAAGTACTGCAGATAACACTGTTGTCGAGACCTTTCCGGTTCCCGGCAGCAACTCCCCAACAAGATTAGTGGAAACTCCAAATGGTCAATTTTTATATGTTACGGGTGCTCAGCTAAATATCGTCACTGTCATAAGAACCTCAGATTTTAGTGTCGTCACTACTATTGCTCTCCCAGTCAATCCAATTGATATTGCCGTTTCACCTGACGGCAACTTTGTTTACACAGCTAATTTCTTCGGCGCTTTTGGTTTTGACTTCCATCCTGTTTTGATCCTCTGTTGGAGGCAGCCAATGAGGGGCATAAAAATTAAGGCGGGAATTTGTTTATGTTGACTCGGTAAACAGCTAGCGGTACTTATTCCCACTTCTCATCTATACACCCAGTCTTAGAGCCCGATATTCGGGGACTCAGTCCTCCACCATTCTTATTAATACAATTATAGAGTGATTAGGGTGATTTGTAAATCACTTTTGGCAGAAATTCAAACGGGCGTTTGAACCCATGACTTTTTCAGTTTTTATATGCGAGACCTGTGCCATTAGCAGATTTCTTCTAAGAGATTATTTATTAGTTCTTTTGGCTGACCAAAAGAATCAAAAGAATTATTTCTATTCCTACTTTTCCTAGATGAAAAGTAGCAAAAATCACAAACATTACACAAATAAAGCTAAAAATAAATTTCCTTCTTTGCTGACTATTATTTTTTGAGCGTCTTGTCCTTTTCTGAGTACCGTAGAACAGTCCAAATAAAAGCGGAATGACTCCAGGTGAGAGGAGAAACACAAAGAGGTGAACCGTTTATAGGATGTACTTGCTCGGCAAGCACCCCTGAAGGAAGCGAATTTTTTACGCACCATTGAAGATATGGAAGAGTCGCTTGAAGCTCCTCTTTGCTCTCTGCGAGATCGATATAGTATTCTGCCAGCCAGAGCGTTGAAATAAACCATGGGTTTCCCGGAATATTTTTTGGGCTATCTTCCGTTCGCTGATATTCATCACCTTGATATCTAGCACAACCTTCGACAGGAGTTTTAAGCCAAAGTTGTTCACGCACAGCTTGGGCTGTTTCAATCATTTGCGGTTCTTTTGGATCCAAGACCCCGAGTGTTGCCAGGCTCAAAAGACTGATATCAATGACTTTATCAAGTTTATAACCCCCCTTTATTCTGGAGCCCGAACGCGCAAATCGTTTTAGATCTTTATGGTATAGATGTTTGCTAATTGCTGCTGTCATTTCATCGGCCACCGAGTCATACTTCTCAACCAGGGAGGTGTCCTGAAAGAGTTTCGCAAAATTCGCAGCAGCTCTAAGACCGGCAACCACAGAAGCAACCGTATAGGTGTGAAGTGCGTAACGTTCTTCCCAAAGATCATAGGAAGGTAGAGGCAAATGAGTTTGAGGGTCACGGTAACTGACTAAAAAGTTAGCTGCTTTTTTGATGAGCTTACTGTAGAGAGGTCTAATAAATTCCAGGTCTTTCATGCTCTGGGAATAAATCCATAGCGCCCAAAGTGTTAAAGCGGTTGAATCTTCCTGGATGGGAAGGACTTCTTTATCTTCGACTAACCAGGAATGCCAATTGCTCGCAACGGATCCGTCCGGATTATAATGTTGAAATAAACACCCTTCGTCAGATAAAATACGGGCGCAAAAATCAAAATATTTTATGCACGGATGCGAATAACCCGCCTTTGATAAAGCGGCTGCGACAAAAGCACCATCCCGCCCCCACATATAAGAATATGTATCTTTTCCGAAGCGAATAATATCAGAATCATTGGCGGCAATTATGGCTCCATGGTTGTCAATTTGTGTTCTTAATATAAGCAGGCTTCGGTTATAAATATCTTTAACGGACTCAGGCAAGCCTTCGAGCTTTATAGAATCTTTATGTATCCATGTTTCCCAGTATTTCGAGGAGCGCTTAAGGAGTTTCTCAGGTGTTTTGTTGTGGACTTCTAAATTTAGGTTCGCGACTTCGGAATAGGTCGTACCTGCCGCCATCCAATAATAAGCACTTGTAGTGCCCTTTGCCGGCAGTTCCAGCCAAATGGCAATGGTAGAATGCGGTGAGCCCCATGCGGAGGCCACCCCGCTAAGTATTCCGTTGTCTGCCTCAATAACTGTACCTGTACGTGCAGACTCCTCTCTTCTTCCGCATTCAAAATGCTGCACTCCCCACTGGTCATGTGCCCAGGAGCTGATCAGAAAATAGCGGTGGATTTTGTAATGGATGATTGAACAACTGCGAGGATCAAAATAAGCCGTACCCCCGATGTTGTTCCCATAAAGACAAAACTCATGACTGAAAAAGAGCCTGACTTGACGAGCTTTGTCTTTAAGGTTTATCACCTCGATTTTTCTGATGTAGATGTTCAATTCCAAGTCCACCACATCCGAGCATCGGAGTTCCAAACCCAAGGTCTTATTTTTTAGAATGACATCAGTTACAAGATTATTGTCACGATATCTTAAATTTGTTTCCCACTGTGGTCTCATCCATGAATACTGCCCCCCCACCCATACCCCAAATAGGAAGGGATGTCCGCTTGAATGGTTTTCCTGTCCGATGAAAGGGAAATAAATGTCTCGTATCTGATAATCCGAATCAAAATTCAAAAGAAAGGACCCGTTGCTTACTGGGAGGTCTTTAGGCATAAAGTACTTATCTCCAAAATTTGATGATACAGATCCGAATATTTTCCGGCCATACTGGCGATTGAGAAATTATCTTTAATATGAGTGCGGCAATCAATGGGATTGATAAGGGGGATCGCTTTCACAGCCTCAATTATTTCATCGATTGAATCCATGATGTAGCCTGTTTTTTCATGAACGACAATTTCCGGTACTGAGCCTTTATTTAATGCCAGCACCGGTGTGCCACAGGCCATGGATTCAATCATGACAAGTCCGAAGGGCTCGCCCCATTGAATAGGAAAGAGTGTTGCCTGAGCGTGCCGGTACCACAGTCTTTTCTGGGCGCTATCAACTTCTCCGATATAGATTATCTGATTGTCCGAATCCAAAATGGGTTTCATGACTTTTTCATAATAGTCGCTACCAGCGAAAGGTTTGCCTGCATCAATAACAAGGTCGAATGATTTTTCTAATGTCTTGAAAAATGCCCGGTCTTTTGCTTTGTTTTGAACATTACCGGCGAGGATAAGTCGGAAGCCGGTTTTTTTCGCAATCTCAATGGCTTTATCCTGCCCCTTATCTTGGGTAATTCTTCCGATTGAGAACAAATAGTCTTGTTCACCAGGGTTGCTTTTGAAAGGATAATCTTTCACGTCAACGCCGTGATGAATGACCTTCTGCATATTGACTAATCCCTGATGCTGATTTCTTTGATATTCACTTATCGGGACAAAATATACATTGGAAGAGGACTTGAACGATTCCTTCCACCGGTCGAATGCTTCTTTCTCCGCGGCTGGCACATGAAGGGTCATCACAATGGGGACAGGACTTTTAAAAACTCCCTTAAAAATATATTCAACCATGATGGCATCATGCATGTGGATGATATCAATGTCATCCTTATTTGCCCTTTCAAGTGATAGGGCAAGATGTCTGCGCATATTTTCACGCTGAACGCTTGTGTTTATACTCCAGTACTCACTGATACTTTTTTCAATAGTGGTGTACTGTTTTCCGACAACATCGGAATCTCCTGAACAGGCGACAATCGAATGATGGCCTAATTCATGCAGTCCTTTATCAATATTATAAATAACAGTTTCGATAGGTCCGTAACCCAAATCATGCCTGATCGGCCGGTTTAGGGTCGCTATCTGTAGCACATTTATCTTTTTTCTCATGGCGATATCTTTCTTTAGAAAAATTCTCTCTTCGGTTGTCGCAACTTCTTGCGTTCTTAGGAAAGGAGTTTCCAGCAGTTTGGAAAGTTTTTACTTTTCTAAATTGTAAAAAATAAAGATGACTGGCATCTGTCTTCTACCAAGAAATCATTGAGCCAATCTTTTTGTATTTTGCGGGTAGTCGTTTGCTGCTGATACGTGGATTGATTAGGTGATAAAAACTTTCTTCTTTGTGCCACCTAATTAATGTGCTTTAATCATCGACGGGGTAAGGTTATTAGTTTAAATGCGGAACTAATTCCTAAAACCACCTTTTTACCTTTCTGTGGATAGTATCCTAAAGTGACTTTATGTCAAACTATATTAGCGCAATAATATGAAAGGGTCGCATCCCCATATTATATTGTGTTCCGGAATCGGTTTGTACTTTCGTTAAGGCATAATTTCTGCTAGACTTCCAGCTAGTTTGACCCTCCAAGCCAAGGAGCATTAATGATATTATTGACAGGATTAAGCACCGCCACAGGGCGCAGGGTAGCGAAGCGCTTGTTAAAGTCCGGCCACAGCTTTACCGCACTATTGAGAGACGGAGATAAAGCGCCGGATTTAAAATCCAAAAAAGTTACTCTGGTAAAAGGTGATTTAAGCAAACCCGACAGTATAAAGAAGGCCATGGATGGAATAGAAAATGCTTTTTTACTCCCTCCTACCAGCGAAAATCAGTTTAAACTGGAGAAGAATTTTATAGATGCGGCGAAAGAAGCCGGAGTAAAACACCTGGTCAAATACTCCGTATTGGGAGCCGATCCCGATTCCCCCTCTACAATTCTCAAATACCACGGACAGAGCGAGAAATATCTAAAAGACTCCGGGCTCAGATACACACTAATTAGACCAAACCTTTTCATGCAGAACTTTGTAAATTTCTATGGTCAGCAAATAAGAAAGAAGAAAGAGATTAGACTCCCCTTAAAAAACGCCAAGTGCGGATATGTCGATGTAAGAGATACCGTTAGGCTCATAAACAAAGTTCTGACATCAAACGGGAGCAAAAATAAAATTTACACAATCACCGGGCCCGAATCGCTTAGCTGTCTTGAAATTACGGAGCTATTTTCAGAGGCAATGGGCAAGAAAATAAACTATGTAGAGATTAAGCCCAAAGAGTTCAAGAAAAAGATGATAGAGGCAGGGGTCAAAGAACGAGTAGCCGAGGCATATTCTGAGTTATATAAACTTGTAAGAGACGGGCTTTACGATCAAGTCACGGACGATATTTACAAGCTCACCGATAGACAGCCGCACACCTTTGAGGAATTCCTGGACGATAATATTAAGTTCTTTTTAAAACGGTAAGAAAGAATTAAAGGGCATTAATAAGACCTATTCATCAAGTTCTTGTTCAATAACCTTCATTTGCTCAGTATTTTGCTCAGCTTGCACTACTTCGGGATCTAAATCATTCAGTATTGATTGCCCGCCGAATACAGAGCCGGGAATTATAAAAAACACACCGAAGATATAGCCAAACGCATACCCCCTGTTTCTCTCAGTAAGGCCGCCGAGCCATTCCGCTGAACGGATAGGAAGCTCATAGAGCCACGGCACCAGAGCAAAGAGGATCACACCGGAGAAGTTAAAAAGAAAATGTACAAGCGCTATCTGGAGCGCGAATATTTTGTTCCCGCCCAAAATGGCCGTTGCGGCAAGCAAGGCTGTAATGGTAGTTCCTATATTAGCCCCGAGCGTAAAGGGAAAGACTTGCCTCAAGGAGAGCACGCCCGCGCCCGCAAGAGGAACAAGGAGACTCGTGGTAGTTGAGGAGGACTGCACAATCATTGTTATTAGCGCGCCCGCGAAAATTCCGACAAGCACACCCTTTCCAAGAGCCTTGTCCAACATAGCTTTGGCCCTGCCCGTCATAACAGATTTTAAGAGCTTACTCATATAGATTACGGAGAAGAACACGAGCCCTATTCCAAAAGCTGTAAATAGTGAAGCGTCTACAGTCCCGGGTATTCCTCTAAAGACTTGCTCCAGGTTCACAACCACAGGTTTTATTATCAGAGAGAGCACATTTATGTTGCTAATAGAAGCTGATCCGCCGTCCAATAACCAGCTGGCCATTACACCTGCCGTTCTCTGGAGGGGATGAAAGACGACCTCAATCGGCAGAAATATCAATATTGCATAGAGGTTAAAGAAGTCGTGCACAGTTGCGGCGCTGAAGGAACGGTGGAAGGCCTTTGTTTCTCTAATATTGCCGAGACTTACAATCGTATTGGTAATCGTAGTACCCATATTTGCGCCCATCACCATGGGCACCGCAATCTCAACGGGCATACCCCCGGCCACGAGTGCGACTATTACAGAAGTTACTGTGCTAGAGGACTGAACCAGTGCTGTTGCAAGAGTGCCGAGTATTACCCCGACAATAGGATTTGTAGCGAAGGAGAAGAGTTTCTCAGCCCCTTTAGGGCCGCCTGAAATCCAATCGAACCCAACCCCTATAACACCCACACCGACCATCAGTAGATAGATAAGAGCAGATATACCAATCCACGAGAGAAATAAGCTTCTTACTTCAGTTTTAGAATTATTCATAAAAACCTTAGGGCCTAGGTTACATTAAAATGTAAGTCAGATAACAATATATACAGCAAATTTACCATGTAAAGAATCTACTTCTTGACTTGTGGATATTCTACAATAATAATCAGAGAAATAATATAGACCTTATATATGATATAATGATAGATGTTAAGCTTAAAAAGTAACGGAGGGATAGAATGAAAAGTTGGAACCTGCTCGTCACCGTATTAATTCTGACATCAGCTCTATTTACTCAAAACGCATTTGCAGACAGAAACGCCACACCACAAGAAAGGGCAAAAGTTGTTGAGGCGCTTTCGGCTCAAGGCTGTCCAAACGTAGGCGAGGTCGAGCTAGACGGCAAATATTTCGAAGCGGAAGACGTAATCTGTGATGACGGTCTCAAGTATGAAATTTTTCTCGATCAAGAGATGAATATTATCAAAAAGAAACTCGACGATTAGGCACGCAGAACGTTCAGCCGTACAAGGTCTATGAACCGCCCTATGGTGAATTTAGGGATTAAAGTTCCACCTAACTTTAGGAGCTACTTAGAGAATCCAGTTGTAAGGTTAGTTTATGTCGGATAAGAGCGATTTAAAAACAATTGATGAAAACGCCTCACTCCGGATGATACTTGAGGGCACAGCTACAGAAACCGGTGAGGCATTTTTTAAAGCACTTGTTGAGAACCTGTCCAAAGCTCTGAATATGAAAGGCGCATGGGTTACGGAATACTTAGAAGAGGAAGGCCTTCTGCGCTCAATTGCATTTTGGCTGGACGGCGCCCTTGTTAAAGAATATGAGTACAAAATCGCCGGAACCCCATGTGAGCCTGTAATTGAGGAAAAACGGCTCGTCCATGTACCGGAAAACGTAGTTGCCCTATTCCCCGATGACCCGGACCTAGAGCCTTATGAGGCTGTGAGTTACGCCGGGGTGCCGTTATTAGATGTTGACGGAACCATATTAGGCCACCTGGCAGTTCTCGATTCAAAACCCATGCCCGAAGAACCAAGGGGCATGACTATATTTAGAATCTTCGCCTCCCGCGCATGCGCCGAGCTTAGAAGGATCAAAGCAGAGTCAGAGGTTCATCAAAGGGAGGAAAAACTTGGGCGGCTTATCGATAGCGCAATGGACGCCATTATCGAACTTAACTGTGACAGCGATATTACGATGATGAACTCGGCTGCGGAAAAGGTATTCAAGGAATCCGCAGATAAGCTAATAGGGGCGAATTTCCTGGAGCTTCTCTCAAAAGAGAGCGCATACAAACTCACACTTATAATTGATGAGCTAATTGAAATAAAAGAAGGGGATAAATACCTCTGGATACCCGGCGGTCTGAGTGCCAGAGGATCAGATGGCAACCAATTCCAAGCCGAGGCCACTATCTCACGCTATGTGCTTGGGAAAGAGAATTTCTTCACAATAATACTTAGAAACGTAAACGACAGACTCCTGGCAGAAAATAAAATAAAGTCACTTTCAAGTGAAACCGAATATCTGAAAGAGGAGATTAAATCACTGCTCAATTTTGATGAGATCATTGGAGACAGCAAAGCACTGCAGAAAGTGTTTGGAGAAATCAATCAGGTCTCAGGCACTGATGCAACCATTTTGATATCCGGAGAAACCGGCACAGGAAAGGAGCTCATCGCAAGGGCAATCCATGCCGAGAGCGGAAGGAGAAACAACCCGCTTATCAAAGTCAACTGCGCCGCCATACCTGCAGCGCTCATTGAAAGTGAATTCTTCGGTCACTTAAAAGGAGCTTATACCGGAGCCACCTCTGACCGTGAGGGGCGTTTCGCTCTTGCAGACCGGGGGACTATATTTTTAGACGAAATTGGAGAGCTTCCTCTCGATCTACAATCCAAATTACTCCGCGTGCTGCAGGAAGGAGAGTTTGAACCCGTTGGAAGCTCACAGACAATCAAGGTCAACGTGCGCGTGATATGCGCCACAAACCGTGATCTTCTTAAAACTGTAGAAGAAGGCAAGTTCCGCCAAGACCTATTCTACAGGCTAAACGTCTTCCCTATAGAAGTGCCTCCCTTAAGAGAGCGCGGGGACGATGTAATCAAGCTTGCATCGGTCTTTTCCGAGAAATCAGCACGCAAGATGGGCATCGATGTCTCCCCTCTATCCGATGAAGATATGATGAGGCTAAAATCATATGAATGGCTTGGAAACATTCGGGAGCTCCAAAATGTGATAGAGCGAGCTGTCATCACATCGAGTAACGGAGAGCTCAATCTTGACAGCGCCCTACCTGCAGTGCCGGGTGTAGAAGTAAGCTTTTCAGGCAACATAGATGATTCAGAGTCCATACAAGTCCGTACTTCCAGAGAAATTCAGGAGATAGAGCGCCGTAATATTATTCTAGCGCTTGAAAAAACCAACTGGCGCGTATCGGGAGAAAAAGGCGCGGCCGCTCTACTTGGAATGCCCTCTACAACCCTGAGCTCCCGTATAAAAGCGCTTGGCATTAAACGCCCGGCCTAAATACAGTAGCCCTTCTATCTACAAGAAGAGATAACCATACTAATCCTTTTCTAATTTATACGAAAAACCGTCATTTCTTCTTACGAGTTCTCGTAATATACGAAATTTCGTAAAATTTTGAAATCAACATTGTCCACCTAACCCGCTGTAATCATTGACTATTGCGAATTTATCTTAATTTGGCACGCCATATGCACTATAAGTGATTAAGTTCTTGACGACAAAAAATCTAAATTAAGGAGGGATTAAACATGTCAGAACAAACAGCATTAGACACAAAACAGAATTTAGTAGTAAACGGAGTAAACGTAACACAATTGGTAGACACGGTCGGGTTAATTAAGGAGAATTCGGATATAGCCGGCTTTAAGTTCAGGGCGTCAAACAAATGGATTAACGGTGGGCACAACCGCTCTGAGATTAACGGATACTACGGCGCACTTCAGGAAAATTTTAGAGAGGAGGCTTTTGTCATGGATAACGACGAGCCGCCTGTTTTACTAGGAGAAGATAAGGGAGCTAACCCTGTAGAGTATGTACTTCACGCGCTAGCAGGCTGTATGACTACAACCATGGTCTACAAAGCAGCGCTACTTGGCATAAAACTCGACGAAGTTGAATCAGAGCTTGAGGGCGATCTTGATGTAAGAGGATTACTCGAAATCTCAGATGACGTACGCAACGGCTATCAGAACATAAGAGTTAACTTTAAGGTTAAAGCTGATGGGGCAGCTCCTGAAACGTTAAAACAACTTGAAAAACTCTGCATGGGCTCGCCTGTATTCGATATCGTAACTAACTCTGTTCCAGTAACAATTACAGTAAATGAAAAATAAACACTCAATTAAAAGGGCCGCAGCAACGCGGCCCTTCTTTTATATCTATTATACTTTCAGTTCATGGTGTTACGAAGTTAAATCAGAAATCAAAATTATTGAGCATAACAGAAATTATGCGCTCCCTAAGTTTGAAAGTATGACTAGAAGTCCTTTCTTTCACGACCTGTGCTCAAAGGCTTGTGGACGATACGGAAGGCAATTACAGATATAGATGCCCCGATTATGGGACCGGCTATATATATCCACAGGCTTGTAAAATCAAGAGAGACAAGAGCCGGTGCTATAGAACGAGCGGGGTTCATAGATGCCCCTGTTATGGGTCCGGCCCAAAGTACCGATAATCCGATAACAGCCCCTATAGCGCTCCCTGCCATGATGCCTTTCTCCATACTTCCTGTAGATACGCTAAGTATTGTAAACATTAAGAAAAGGGTAATTACTATCTCGAGCACAAAAGACTGCATTACCGAACCCGCAGGCAATGTAACAGTAAGAGCAATCAGACCCGGGAATAGGAAAGCAAGCAGTAAACTAGCAGCTATAGCGCCAAGGCACTGGCTGACTATGTACTGTATCACCCGGTACCCCGGGAATCTCCCCGCTAGCCAGAAACCAACCGTTACCGCCGGATTTATATGTGAGCCCGAGACATCTCCCACTGCATACACTACGGCCATTACTACAAGCCCCGTTGTAATCGCGATCCCGGTGTGGGTTATGGCACCTCCCGTCATATCGTTTACAATAACTACACCGGTTGCGGCAAAAACCAGAAAGAACGTTCCGAGAAACTCCGCAGTATATAATCTGATACTGTCGTTCAAAGTATGTTAATCATCAAGTATGAGCAAAACAGGATCTACAGACCACCCAACAGCAGAAGCTTTCAATATCCCCCTTCTTCTCAGTGCTCTACATTTTGATATTATAAACCTAACATATCAAGGCAGGCGAGGAACCCTCGCAGGTATACAATTTCTAACTAACTTCTATGATTTATAAGAATTTAGAGCTACTCTCCATCGAGGGAGTTTTTAGAACTAGTACTTCAGCAGACATTGTCTGCAGGCGGGGAACCCCCGCGGGTGTACTATTTCTTCGTAGCTTCCGGGACTAATGGGATGTCCTGCTGCCTACGCATAACTTTTGAGTTACAGAGAAATTGTACATCAGCACACATTGTGTGCAGCAAATTTCCAGAGAGAATTCTTTTTCCTTTTTTCCGGAAAACAACTGATAATTGAAAACCGGAAAAAAGAAGGTTAATAAAATTGACAAATTAGAATCTTAATCATACGAACAACATATTCGAATGATCAGTCTTTACAATCTAGTACAAAAGCTTGAAGTTAACCCACCATGCAGATGTGCCCAGCGCATAGCTGTACTATGGAAGTATCCGTCCTCAGACTTTACGGAGAATAACCAGCAAAGGCAAATAGGAGTGCATAATCACCCCTGTCTGCGGCTCTCAATGCATTTATATATTCTTTACGTCTACTGCCCATAGATTGCAGATTATATCCACCTGCCCAATCGATAGCCTTCTTATTCATTACCTTTGTCAGCAGCGCGTCAGCCGCGATCCGAGCATGACGGCCGTTACCATTTGAAAACGGGTGAATAGACACAAGTCTGTGGTGAAAACGAATGGCAATTTCTTCGGCAGGATAAGCTTCGTTAGCAATCCAGTACTTTGTATCATCCAAAAGCATTTTCAACTGAACTCCGATTTGTGCAGCATCAACACCTATATTCTTGCCCGTGGTGCGGAACGTACCTGCCCAATCCCAAACCTCTCCGAACAGGCGCTTATGCAATTCCCGTATAAACTTTTCATTTAAAATAT
>DAOVUC010000098.1 GCA_030632765.1 Candidatus Dadabacteria bacterium | reverse complement strand
GCCATATGTCCTTGCACATTACCTAAGGGTATTGTGTTTTATACCCTCATGTGTATATAATGAGGGGAATAATTAATCAAAGAGGTGTCAAAATGGCAAAAGATATAAAATTCGGACTTGCCGCTCCCATGCCGGGGGCTGATTTAGACGGATTAATTGATTTTTCGATAAAGGCGGATGAACTTGGGTTTGATACGGTTTGGTTCCCGGACCACGTTGTTTTTGTTTCTCCTACAGAAGCGCACGAAGCCTGGACTGTTGCAACTGCAGCAGCCATGAAAACAAGCAATATCGGCCTCGGAACGGTTTCAGATCCTCACAGGATGCATCCGGCGGTGTTTGCTCAGAGGCTCGCCACCATAGACCATATTTCAAAAGGAAGGGTAACATTAACACTCGGCGTTGGTGAGTCGATGAATTTAGACGCTTACGGCATTGAATGGAACAGACCGCTTGCGAGATTAAGAGAGGCGATGACTGTTATGCAGAAGCTGTGGGCCACTGATGAACCTTGTGATTTTGAGGGGGAGTTTTTTAATCTAAAAGAAGCTTTTTTACAGGTAAAGCCCTATCAGAGAAACAGGATTCCTATCTATATGGCTACCCACACTCCCAAGGGGCTCAAGCTCACAGGTGAGTTGGGTGACGGATGGCTCCCGTTTGATTTAACTCCTAATCTTTATGGGGAGTATCTTAAAACTGTTCATGAAGGAGCCGAAGGTGTAGGGCGTAATGTAGACGAAATTGATGTCGGGCTTTGGGTATTTACATCTCTTGGTGACGACGAGGATCACGCATATAAAACACTAGAGCCGTTTAAATATGTTCTCTGTATGCAGGATCAGCTAAAAAAAGCTGGATACGATGTCGATATCCCTGAGGAGTATCAAGGGCTTAACTATTTCAATATTATTCCTCAGGATGAAGAGGGCAGGAAGAAATTCAGAGAATTGGGACAGTTCTTCCCTAGAGAAGCTATTATAGATTTCACTATTACAGGATCAAAACAAGACTGTATCAAAAAAATTGAGAAGTTCATTGATAAAGGTGTAAGGCACTTTGTGCTATTTTACAGGTTCAGCCCTGACCCCGCTCTGGCGCTTGAAACCTATGCCAAGGAAATTATTCCTTACTTCAAAGGTTGACCTGCGAAAATTAAACTTAAATTTCAGATTGGATAGGGGTGGTTTTAATAAACCACTCCTTTTCATTTGTTGTTGCTGATTATTTTCCTTACTTATTTTCTAACGATACATTCTTAAATAGAACCATATCCAACGGGTTTGGAACCAGCCCAATTACATAGGGTTTTATAAGGTTTTGCTGGGTTGTTATGTAGAAAGGGGCTATAGGTGAATCCGTTTCGGTAAGTATTGTCTGAGCTTGATTATATAACAACTTTCTCTTTTCAGGATCCGTTTCTTCTGCCGCTTCCTCCACAAGTTTGTCGTATTGCGGATTACACCAGCCTGTTCTGTTATTACCAGAATTGCATGTAAAGAGACTCATGAAGTTATGAGGATCGGGGAAATCCGCTCCCCAGCCGGCACGGTGAATCTCAGGGGGATTGGTGTTAATTGTGCTTAGATAAACTTTCCATTCTTCATTTATCAAATCGACTTTAACTCCCAGATATTCTTTCCACATGCTTTGAAGCGCCTCAGCTATAACTCTATTGAAGCTTACGTCGGGCCATAAGAATGTTACCTCAGGAAAACCCTTTCCATCCGGATATCCAGCTTCCGCAAGCCACTTCTTAGCCTGTTCGGGATTAAAATCTACACCGATATCAGGGTTATAACCCAGCATATCCTTTGGAATCCAGGAAGCTGTGGTAATTCCCGCGCCCTGGATTAAATTCACAATACTTTTTCTATCAATAGAGGCTGCAAAGGCTTTTCTAACAAGCGGATTATCAAACGGAGACTTCTTTACATTAAATGCAATATAGTTAGTTCTAAATTGTAGAGTAGTCTTAAAATCCTCTAAATCTTTTAGCCTCGGGACCTCTAAAGGTGGGATACTCTTGCTGTCAGCAAAATCAAGCTCACCACTTTCATAAAGTGCCAGGGCTGAGGAAGGGTTTTCGTTCATTACCATGTTTACATTTTCAATGTTGGGTTTACCACCCCAATAGTTTGGGTTTATTTTAAGCAGCATATTGTTATGGTGTCTCCATGACGAGAGCTTATAAGGGCCTAAAGTTACTATATTCTCAGGCTCGGTCCATTTAATCCCGTGCTTTTCCACCACGTCTTTTCTCATCGGGAATGTGGACATGAATACAAGAAGGCTAGGAAAATAGGATGCACGTCTTCTTAATTTTACTTGCAGTGTATTGTTATCTAGAGCTTTTACTCCGACTTTATCCGGGTCCGTTATCTTTCCGGTGTTATATTCCTCTGCATTTTCAATGTCATAGAGGAAATACGCATAGTGCCCGCCTGTAGTGGGGTTCAGTATACGCTTCCAGGAATATTCAAAGTCCCCGGCTTTGAGTGGCTCCCCATCTGACCAATTCACATTTTCTCTTATATTAAATGTATAAGTTGTGCCGTCCTCACTAATCTCCCAGCTTTTTGCAAGGGCTGGTTGTGGGATAAGGGAGTCATCGAATTTCGTAAGCCCTTCCATAAGGTTGTTCAGCACTGTATATGAAGTGCTGTCCATTGCCAGCGACCAGTCCAGGGTTGGGGGCTCGTTGCCGATGTTTATGTTAATTGTATTTTTTTGATCAATATCTTCTGAGTATTGATCGTTAGTAGTGCATCCCAAAATTAGAATTGAACATAATAGAATTAAAAAGAATTGTTTTGTCATATAAATTTTCCTTTGATCTAAAAATCGATTTAAGATATTTCAGTTTCACTTGCTATTTCATAAGATACTAGACTAGGCTGGCCTACTATCAGTTCAGGTGATTTTTGAGCGAATTCCTTAAAATGAGGTTCTTCAAAATGAAGATCAAGGTCTTCACGACTCCTCCACTTCTCATAAAATGTAAATGAATCCGGGTCAAAAGCGTCCTGAAGAAAATTGTAAATAATGCACCCCTCTTCATTTCGGGATGGCCCAATGGCGTCTTTGGCTAAAGCAATCATTTGTTCTCTGCACCCAGGTTTCGTCTTAAATTTAGCAATTAATATCAGCATGAATTCTCCTTTACAAAATTAATTGTAGACCGTAGTATAGGCAGAGCTATTATACTTAGAATCAGAGAAAATTGAATTCAATATTTTGAGTTTTCTCAGGAGGAACATATGTCTAGTGATAAATATAAACAAGGGCTTGAGAAACTTGAGGAAATCTCACCGGGAGCTGCGGAAAGGACAAAACAAAGTCTTGAAGATATAGCGCCTGATATGGTGAAGTACTTAATGGAATTTGTCTTTGGCGAAATATCTTCACGTCCGGGTCTTGATATGAGGGCTCGCGAAATTGCAGCAGTGGCTTCTTTGGCAACGTTAGGCACGGCCCCGAATCAATTAAAGGTACATATAAAAGGCGCGCTGAATTGCGGATGCACCCGAGAGGAAATTGTTGAGGTTTTAATGCAGATCTTAGTCTATGCCGGATTCCCGGCTGCACTTACGGGGCTCAGACTGGCAAAAGAAGTTTTTAAAGAGATAGACGAAAATAACTAAAGAGTCATGACTGTCTTCCTGGCTCTATCGATATATTTTTGATATACTTCAAGGAGCTGGGTGGTGGTATGAATACAAAATAAAATTTCTTCCGGAGGATATTGTGAGAGTTCATAGTCTAATTTTATCATTAGTTATAGTTGGCTTGATGTTCAGTGCGTGCGCCAGACCTAAGGGGGATAATCCTCAAGAGAAAAGAGATTATGTATTACAAATGAAAGATAATGCTTTAGCTAAGCTATATGCTCAAAAACCATATGCCAGGGAATTGGTTAATCAATCCGCTGGTTACGCTGTATTCAGTAGCTTTAACACCCAATTAATGGTCATCGGATCTGGTAATGGTTACGGAGTAGCAGTGGATAAATCTAATGGCAACAACATATATATGAAAATGGCAGAAGGTGCTATAGGTCTTGGTGTTGCTTTTAAAGACTTTGAAGAAGTCTTAGTTTTCAATAACAAGGCAGTTTTTTACAGTTTTATAACCGATGGTTGGCGCTATGGCGCACAAGGGGATGCTGCGGCAAAATACAAAGACGATGGTGGTGCTACAAGTGCAGAGATTCCTCTTGATTCTGACGTGGTTATCTTTCAGATGACAAAAGACGGTATAGCACTCAGGGCTACTGTCGGCGCTTCAAAGTTTTGGATAGACGGCGACCTCAACAATGTTCCTAACTAATTCTTTAAAATGAATAGCAGAATTATCTTAGCTTCCACATCTCCCAGAAGAAAAGAGCTTCTGCAAAGTGTGGGAATAAAGTTTGAAGTCATAGCTCCCTTATCTGATGAATCTTTTTTACATAACGAGAATCCTAAAGTTTATGCGCAGAGATTGGCTTCAGAGAAGGCACTTTCAGTTTCACAAGATCTGGAGGGTGATTTTCTTGTAATTGGGGCTGATACAATTGTTGTTATAGACAATGAAATTCTGGGCAAGCCCTCGGACGAAAAAGATGCAAGAGCTATTTTAAGTAAAATTTCAGGACGGGAGCATCATGTGCTTACCGCATTTTCCATATCGAAAGCGAAAAATACAATTATGCACAGTGAGGTTGTAGATACAAAGGTGCAGGTTAAAACTCTTGAACCTGATGAGATAGAAGGTTACATTAAAACCGGAGAGCCGATGGATAAAGCGGGCGCATATGGTATACAGGGATTCGGCGCTTTTATGATAAAGGGGATAGAAGGTTCATATACCAATGTTGTCGGTCTTCCTTTAGTTGAGGTTATAGAAGCATTAAAAAAACTTGGAGCTTTGAGGCTTTTTTGCGGCGATGGATTTAGAAAGTAATTTAAAAAGTGTCAGGGAAAGGATAGGAAATGCTGCTGCAAAGGCTGGACGAGACTCCCATGAAATTAAACTAGTAGCAGTAACTAAAAGAGTTGAACCTGAGAGAATGAAACAAGCCTTAACTCTAGGAATGGATACATTTGGTGAAAATTATGCTCAGGAGTTTCGGAATAAGTCTAAAATTCTGGAAGAGCAAACAGATAAAGAAATAAAATGGCATTTTATAGGCCAGTTACAAAAAAACAAAGTTAAATATCTAGTTGGGAAAGTTGAGCTTATTCATTCTCTTGACTCGCTTTCCGTGGCACAGGAAATTAATGAAGGGGCAGAAAACATGGGAATAACGGTGCCGGTACTTCTAGAAGTAGACACCGGCGGGGAAGAATCAAAAGGGGGGGTCACCCCTGTTCTAGTGGAGAGCTTCTTAAACGAACTTAGCGGTTTATCTGCTGTTGAATTTCAGGGGCTAATGACAATGCCGCCATATTTTGATGACGTTGAAATGGCTAGGCCATACTTTATTCGGCTTAGAGAACTTAGAGATGATTTGTTACCTTCATTTCCAAACTTGCAACAGCTATCCATGGGAATGAGCGGGGATTTTGAGGTTGCGATAGAAGAAGGGGCTACAATTGTAAGAGTAGGTTCTGCAATTTTTGGGGAAAGGAATTAGAACAAACATAAATTGAGGTTAAATAAATGAGCAAAATTGCATTTATAGGCGCGGGTAACATGGCTGAGGCTCTAATAAAAGGGCTCATCACATCCGGTGTATATAAGTCAGGAGATATTATTGCCGCTGATGTCTTAAAAAAGAGGCTTGATCATTTAAGTTCCGAGTACAGAATTAAAATAAGTGATAAGAATGATAAAGCAGCCAAACAAGCCGATATAATAGTCCTTTCAGTGAAACCCCATCATGTCCTTGATGTTCTGGAAGAAATCAATAGCGAACTTACTCCGAGCAAAATAGTTATAACAATAGCGGCGGGTATAAGTATTCCCGCTATATCTCAAGTGCTAGAGAATAAAACAAAAATAATTAGAGTAATGCCTAATACCCCGGCCTTAGTGCTAGCGGGGGCGTCGGTGCTTTATTGTAATGAGAATGTGAATTCTAATGAAAGACGGCGTGTAAAGAAGATCTTTGAATCAATTGGTATAGCATATATAGTTGAGGACGAAGCTCTTTTGGATCCGGCAACCGGTCTTAGCGGAAGCGGGCCTGCTTTCGTTTCAATTTTTATTGAAGCTCTCTCTGATGGAGGCGTCAAAATGGGGCTCCCGAGAGATATGGCTCATAAACTAGCCGCTCAAACGGTTTACGGTACCGCTAAAATGATTATAGAAAGTGACACGCATCCAGCTCAATTTAAGGATAAGGTCTCATCTCCTGGCGGAACTACTATCGAAGGTATACATCGTTTGGAGGAAGGGGGATTTAGATCCAGTACTATTTCTGCAGTAGAAGCTGCAACACGTCGTTCAAAGGAACTGTCCAAGGGGGATAAGTGATGAATTTAGGTGGAAATTTTATAGGTGCAGTCGCATATGTACTAGACATAATACTCAACATTTATATGTGGATAATTG
>DAOVUC010000160.1 GCA_030632765.1 Candidatus Dadabacteria bacterium | reverse complement strand
TTTGTTCTCATATTTTTAAGTTCTTTAAAATCGCAAATCTTGGATCTATATTATCCCTCTCACATGTGCAATTTTCTTGATTTAAATTATTGCCGCATATTGTGCAGAGTCCTTTGCAATCTTCATTACACACTACTTTTACCGGTAATGAAATCGCTATTTGCTCCATTATATAATTGCTTAAATCTACTTCATCCCCTTTATAAGTCTCATGTTCATCGTCGTCATCCTCGTCGCTAATTTTATCAACAGGCGAAAGAACTAGGTTAACTAAAGGGTTCAATTCTATTCTAACAGATTCTACACATCTTGAACACGCAGTCTCAATAGAGAGTTGGACATCTCCGATAACGGTGACTTCCTTAAGAACCCTTGTCACGTGTAAATCAATCCCGATCTTTGTTAGAAGGTGAATTCCCTCACTTTCAGACCAAAGCTCAGGCAGATTTGCCAGCCACTGGGGTTCTTCTAATACCTCAATATGAACACCACTTTCCGAAATATCTGAAACATGTAATTTCATTGCGCTTGTTGATATCATCTGACTATTAAAATTAATGGGATTTAATAATAATACAAGATTACTCATTTGCAAGTATATCATTATTTTTAAACCAGGTGGCAGGAAACAAAGTGTTCTCCACCTACATCACGAAGTTCTGGCTCAATTGTTTTACACTTCTCGACAGCTATAGGGCATCTGGGGTGGAAGCTGCATCCAGAGGGCGGGTTGATCGGGCTAGGTACATCTCCTTTTAATAGAGTCATCTCTCTTTTTCTACTTGGGTCCGCAATTGGTACAGATGAAATTAGAATACGCGTATAGGGGTGGAGCGGGTTTTTGTACAGCTCTTTACTTGGAGAAATCTCAACAATTTTTCCTAAATACATCACAGCCACTTTATCACTAATATGTCTTACCACTCTAAGGTCATGAGAAATAAAAAGGTATGTAAGCTTAAGTTTCTCTTGCAGTTCAATAAAAAGGTTAATGATTTGAGCCTGAACCGAGACATCGAGAGCAGATATCGGCTCATCGCAAACTATGAACTTTGGTTTAAGAGCAAGCGCTCTTGCGATGGCTATTCTCTGGCGCTGACCCCCGCTAAATTCATGGGGGTAGCGATAAAGAGCGTCTTCTCTCATCCCCACGGTAATTAAGAGCTCACGTATTAAATCTTTTCTCTCCTGACCTGAAGAGATGTTGTGTATAGCTAGTCCCTCAGAAACTATACTCTCTACTTTCATTCTTGGGTTTAAAGAGCCGTAGGGGTCTTGAAAGACAATTTGCATTTCCCTCCGGTAAGGTCTCATTTTAGATGGGGATAAATGTGTTATATTGTCATTCTCAAAATATATTTCTCCGTGAGTGGGCTCAAGGAGTTTAAGTATCGTTTTCCCAAGTGTCGTTTTCCCGCAGCCGCTTTCTCCAACAAGTCCGATTGTCTGGCCTTCAGGGATAGAGAGGTCTATCCCGTCAACGGCTTTTACAAAGTTTGTAACCCTTGAGAGGACACCGGATTTGACCGGGAAATATTTCTTTAGCTTCTGAAGTTTTATAAGTTCTCTATAAGACATATCAGTTCTCTCGTTTTACTTGATCTGATCTCCAGCAAGCAGCTTTATGGCCATTGCCAATCTCATCCAGAGGTGGCTCATCTGTTCTGCATTTATCAATTACAAGGGGGCAGCGGTCCTGGAATCTGCATCCTTTTGGGAAATTGTCCGGACTGGGAACTACTCCGGGTATCGCATTTAACATTTCTTTGTTTTCATGAAGGTCAGGAATTGAGTTTAGGAGTCCAACGGTATATGGGTGATGCGGCTCTTTAAAAATATCGGCGGTAAAACCCTGTTCAACGATCTTTCCCGCATACATAACATAAACTTCGTCAGCAACTTCTGCGATAATCCCAAGGTCATGTGTAATGAGGAGAACGGCCATACCCAATCTTACTCTCAGATCGTCAATGAGGTTAAGAATTCCGGCCTGTATGGTCACGTCAAGCGCTGTTGTCGGCTCATCGGCAATAAGCACCTCCGGGTTGCACGCAAGGGCCATTGCAATCATCACTCTCTGGGACATCCCACCGCTCATTTCATGAGGGTAGTTGTTCATCCTGCTCTCGGGCGCCGGGATTCCAACGAGTTTCAAGAGCTCGATGACTCTGCTCTTTTCTTCTTTTCTTGATATATTGAGGTGGGTCCTTAATGCTTCACCTATTTGGTCGCCGACTGTAAAGACAGGATTGAGAGAGCTGATAGGCTCCTGGAATATCATGGATATTCTGTTTCCCCTTATTGATTGCATATCTCTATCCGCATATTTTAATAGATCAGCGCCGTCAAAAATAACCTCTCCACCCTCAATCTTTCCGGGCGGCTCAGGGATAAGCCTCATAACGGAGAGTGCCGTTACTGTTTTGCCGCAGCCGCTTTCTCCCACAACACCTATAATTTTGCCTTTAGGTATATTAATGGAAACTCCGCTTACAACTTCTACCCCTTTCCCCTCTGATCTGAAAGAAATTCTTAAATCCTTTATTTCAAGTGCATAGTTCATATTTCTTATTCGCTTCCCAAAAATTTAGGGTCAATTGCGTTTCTGAATCCTTCTCCTAATAGGTTAAATGAAGTTACTGTTACAAATATAGCCGCACCGGGAAATAGGACAAGCCACCACGCGAAATCCACATATCTCTGAGACTGTGAGAGTATATCTCCCCAGCTTGGCTCAGGCGGAGGCACGCCGAATCCTAAAAAACTAAGTCCCGATTCTACTAATATTGCCCCTGCGATTCCGAAAGAGATGTCCACTAATACCGGGGCAAGCGAGTTTGGAAGCATGTGCTTCATCATCACTCTCCAGTCATCTCCCCCAAGAGCAACGGCGGCGTCTACATAATCAAGTTGTCTTAACTGAAGAAACTGTGCCCTTATGAGTCGAGCAATCCCTGTCCAGCTAGTAGCCCCTATCACAATCATTATGTTATATATGCTCGGATCTCTGAATGCCAGTATGGTTAGAATTAAAAAGAAGACCGGAAAGGTCATCATAACTTCAAAAAGCCTTGAGACTATAAAATCAACACTGCCCCCATAGTATCCGGCTATGCCGCCTAATAATATTCCTATCACCGCAGCTATACCAACGGCTACGAATCCAATGGAGAGTGATATCCGTGCACCATGAATCATGCGGCTTAACACGTCTCTACCCCTATCATCAGTCCCGAACAAATGCTCTTTGGACGGTGGGGTTAGTACTGATAATAAATCATTTTCAGTCGGGCTGTATCTGATAGGCGGAAATATCGCAAAGTCTCCGTTTTTTAATTTTGTATCCAGCACTTTGAAGTCGGTCCCGAAAAATTCGTTATATCTAAATAGGACCGGGAAGTAATACTCGTTTTCATACTTAAGAATTATTGGTTTGTTACCGGCTAAGACGCTCTGGAATATCGCGGTTCCGAAAAGGATCACAATAATGACTAAGGCTGCCATAGCCAGCTTGTCTTTCTTTAATTTCTTCCAAACACTGCCCCAGTATCCAACGCTCTTAGTCTCGGTCACTTTTTGGCCTCAAAGCTTATTCTGGGATCTACAAGTACATATAGAAGGTCCGCAATCAGGATTCCGATCAGTGTGAGTACTGCCGAGATGGTCGCAATCGCCATAATTACCGGATAATCTCGGGAAAGTACGGACTCAAACCCTAACTGACCGATTCCGGGGATAGAGAAGATACTCTCAATAATGACGCTTCCCCCTATCATTGCCGGAAGTATCCCCGCAAGTATGGTGATTATGGGAATGAGCGCGTTTCTTAGAGCGTGTTTAAGGATAACTATGTGTCTAGGAAGCCCTTTTGCGGTCGCTGTTCTGACGAAATCTTCTCTAAGGACTTCAAGGAGGGTTCCCTTTTGGAATCTTGAGAGATATGCAAGGCCGCCGTAGGTCAGACAAAATACTGGAAGCACGATGTGCCATAAGAAATTTAGAGCCTTCTTAAAAAACGGATAATTCTCGGCTTCCGGAGAGAGTATTCCGTAGACCGGGAATAAATCCCAGTAATCCCCCCCTCCAAGGAAAAAGATTAAGATCATTGCCATCCAGAAACTCGGGATGGAATAGAGCATAAAAAAGAAGAAAGTGCTGACCCTCTCTGAGAACCTCCCGTGAGCTACCGCTGAAAATACCCCAATTGGAATTGCTATTAAATAAATCAAAATGATAGAGATTATATTAAGGGTAAGGGTAATTGGGATCCTTTCCGCTATTTTGTTTATTACCGGGCGGTGGTCCTTATATGAGCGCCCAAAGTCAAGAGTGGCTATCTGCTTTACCCAGATCCAGTACCTAACGTATATAGGCTTATCTAAGCCATAGAGTTTCTTTGTCTCTTCTACAATTAGTTGCGTGATTGCCTCGGCTTGTATCCCCTGGTCTAATTGCAGCTTTCTCTCAACAGGGTTGCCCGGAGCAAGCTGGATAATAAAGAACGTAATGAGAGTTATTCCAAAGAGCGTTGGAATAAGTAAGAGAAGTCTTTTAAATATATAGTCTCTCATAGTTTGATAGGCCCAGCTCTGTTAGTATAAATAATTAATCCAATAAGATTAAATTTATACCTAAATAGTTTCGTTTATTGAAATGGATCCGGAAATTATCTTCAACTTGAGATGTATTTATTTGCTAGCATTTACTCACTGTACATCTGTAGCGGAAGAGGAACATGCCACTCAAGGGGATCAATTCCCAAAGGATAGACTAATACATTTTCAAACCTCTTGTTAACCGCTACTGTAGATTTTCGGCAGAAAAGAAATGTGTATGGCTGCTCGTTGTGAACTATTTCCGCAAACCTTCTGTAGAGTTCTTTTCTTTTATCGCGGTCAAACTCTTCTCGTGATATTCTCGATTCCTTTTTTTCTAAAATTTTCAGCAATACTATAATACACTTTTGCCTTATCGCTAGGGTTTGTTTCCAGCTCGGCTGCCTGATTAAAATAATCCAGCGCCGTACTTCCTT
>DAOVUC010000186.1 GCA_030632765.1 Candidatus Dadabacteria bacterium | reverse complement strand
GATTGAGAGAGGTTCTCATCATTTACTTCTAATAAGCCTCTCTGTGTGATCGGGATTATCTCTTTGTTTTTGATAATGTCGTTTAATTTTCTGCAAACTGAGAGCTGATCTTCTCTAAGTCCGACATCAGCTCCAAGCATATTAATTGTTCCGCCCATAAGAGGTACGATTATTGGGAGTTTGTCTTGACCACATAGGTTGATATAAGACGTCAGGACATTGCAGATAGTCCCGTCGCCTCCGCTAATTAGTAGAAATTTAATTCCTTCTTTGTGAAACCCTTTAATTACCTCAGGTATTTCTTCTTTGCCGCTTGTTGGACATACTATCGCGTTGCTGCCAAATATATTTTTTAACTCTTCTATAATATTGGCAGTCTTCTTCTTATTAATTCTAGCAGATGGATTGAGAATAATCCCTATTGATTTCATACAGGATACTTTAAAACCGACCATACAGGATGGGGTTCTACCTTTTTATAGCCTTCTAGTTCAGTAAGTTCAACTAAAAAGCAGTGTCCTAAAACTTCTCCACCCAGCTGCTCTATAAGTTTGCCAGCAGCAGCGGCTGTACCTCCCGTAGCTAGAAGATCATCTATTAGTACTACTTTACTCCCGTCGTGTATGGCATCTCTATGTACCTCGAGTGAGTCGGTGCCATATTCAAGATCATAGGAAGCATTAATCGTGACATAGGGGAGCTTCCCGGGCTTTCTTATAACTACAAGACCGGTGCCGAGTTTTAAGGTTAGAGCAGAAGCAAATATAAATCCTCTGGCCTCTATACCGACCAAATAGTCAATCTCTAGACCCTCTAAGATTTTTGCCATTTCATCTATCGCCATTTTAAAAGCTTTGGCGTTTTGAAGTAGCGGCGTAATATCATGAAATGTTATCCCCTCCTTGGGGAACCCGGCTATATCTCTTATATAAGTCTTTAAATCCTCCATTCTGTAGTCTCCTTCTTGTGTTTAGGGCAGATAGTTTAACGGGTTTACTGGTCTACCGTTTTTTCTGACTTCAAGGTGAAGATGGTTGCCGTTAGCATTTCCGGTTGCTCCGACTTCACCAATTATCTCTCCTGCCCGGATACAGCTACCGGAATTTACTCTATTCCTACTATTGTGAGCATAGAGAGTTCGTATCCCTTTTCCATGATCAATTATTATAATCCTTCCATATCCTGAATACCCTTTTAAACTTCCGGAGCTTGCAATGACTAATCCATTTGCCGCTGCCCTTATAGGTGTACCTCTGGATGCCGGTATATCAATGCCCTCATGAGGCCGTCCTCGTTGCATGCCATAATAAGATAAAATTTTCCCGGGAACAGGCCATATAAGTCCCGAAGCGCTCACTACAGTTCCAGGAATTCTGAGCCTTGTGCCAATGTCGATATCAGTATGATCCTCAATACCATTTACCTCGATTAGATCGTTAACTGTAGTGTTGTACATCCTGGATACTCTATATAATGTTTGTCCTTCTTCAAGTACGTGATACGAGTATGTTGTTGTTGAGGAGAAGTCAGCCATCAGGCATTTTTCAACTTCTCTATCGCTAGGTTGAGGAATAAGTGGTGGTGGGCCTTTCCCGCAGGCTCCGCTAAGTATTAGAGCCAATAAGCTCAATAGCCATAAAAACTGCCTGTTGGGGAGTTTCAGCTTTTTTAATATCCGATGATACATCCCAGGTATTAATCCCTATAATTGGTATTTTCAGTCTTAAAGCGAAGGCTATTTCAGATAATGTACCAAAGCTTCCTCCTATTGCAATTATAGCATCACTTGAGCTGGCTACTATAATATTTCTGCCATGCCCCATGCCGGTAACAATGGGGTAATCTATATAAGGATTACAGTCCGTCTTAGAGGTTCCCGGAAGTATCCCAATAGTAGTGCCGCCGTGAGATTTTGCGCCCTGGCATGAAGCTTCCATTATTCCTCCCATGGCACCGCATAAGAGAGTGCACCCGTTTCTCGCAATTTCTTTCCCAACTTCTTGAGCTATATTGCGCTCTTCTACAGGTGCGTCTCCCGCTCCAATTATGCCAATTATAGTTTGCTTAACCATTCCCATTGTTAATCCCCGCTCAGTCTTTTATATTAGTTTAGCCATATTCCAAATACAAGCATGTGCAAAAGGTATAAGGATATATAACATAAGATGAATTACCTAGATTGGCTCGTCATTGCGATATACATAGTTTTTCTTATAGCTCTAAGCATCTATTTGAGTAGAAGGCAAGAAAATATAGAAGATTATTATCTTGGCGGAAGATCCATTCCCTGGTGGGCAATAGGAGTGTCCACAATGGCTACTCAGCTTGGAGCCATAAGTTTTATCTCAGCGCCTGCGTTTGTAGCTCTTAAGCCCGGTGGAGGGCTAAGATGGCTAGGTTTCGAGTTTGCGGTGCCTGTAGCGATGGTATTTATTATGATTTTTCTCATCCCCGTTATTCATAGAGCCAGGGTTGTCAGTCTATACGAATACCTTGAGGAAAGATTTGATGCATCAACCCGTTCAATCGTTAGCACTATTTTCCAAATTAGCCGTGCTCTAGCTACTGGTGTAGGAATTTATGCCATAGGTATAGTTCTTGCCGCAATATTGAACGTACCGCTTGTTCCTACAATACTCGTCATAGGTTTTGTAACTATCATCTATGACGTACTTGGGGGAATTAAGGCCGTTATATATACCGATGTCATTCAAATGTTCATTCTTACTCTGGGCATTTTAATTTGCGGGTTTACAGCGTATTACCTGATAGGGGGATGGGAGAATCTCCTTACAGGGTATGAAAGAGAGCGTCTACAAATCCTTAATCTTGACGCTCACGGATTTGGAGACGGCGAGAACTTTAGTTTCTGGGCTCTAGTTATTGGCGGGTTCTTTCTATATGTCGCGTATTACGGATGTGATCAAAGTCAGATACAAAGGGAAATGAGCGCAAAGACTTTAAACGAGGCTAAAAAATCACTGATGCTCAACGGCATAGCACGCTTTATTCTTGTATCTGCCTATCTCGGTATGGGGCTTTTGATAGGTGCTTTTGCTTTTCAGAATCAAGCGTTTATGGATCTCATTCCAAAAGACAAAGTTGACTACATGGTTCCAATCTTTGTTTTGAATTACCTTCCTCACGGATTAATTGGGTTTATCATTGTGGCGCTGCTTGCTGCATTTATGTCAAGCTTGGATTCATCGATTAATTCTCTTAGCGCAGCCACAATGAGGGATATTTACCAACGCTACATAAAACCCGATGGTGATGATAAACATAATTTTATGATGTCGAAAGTTCTAACTGTCTTTTGGGGAGTTGTTTGCACCGGATTTGCCTTTGTAGTAGGAAGCATCTCTGATACCGTGATCGAGGCGATAAATAAAGTTGGTTCACTCTTTTACGGGCCTATTTTAGCGGCGTTTGTACTTGGGATACTAATTAAAAGAACCAGCGCTACAGGAGTTAAATTAGGAGTTGTTTCAGGAATAGCGGTGAATTTTATTCTTTGGATCGGTTTTCCGGGGGTGTCCTGGCTCTGGTGGAACGCAGCGGGTTCTCTCTCTGCAATACTCGTAGGGTATTTATGGAGCTACTTTTTTCCTTCCGAAAAGACAGTCCCCGCTTCTCTTACGTATAAGGCTGAGGCAGATACTAATTGGAAGTGGAGATATATTTTTATGATTGTATACTTTTTCTTAATTATAATAATGAGTTACATCGTAGAGCGTATTTGGCTTGGATAGGTGCTTGATTTTTGGATAGATGCTTGATTTTCGGGTCAAGCTCTTATACGCTATTTTAATAGCGGAGGCAAAAATATGAATATTCTAAGAAAATCCTTTCTGTTCTTTTTATTTATAGTTATAGGTTTACCAATTTATTCTATGGCAGAGAACAGCGATATTTCCCCTTTGGGTTTTCAGTTTGGTATTAATAAGAAAGAAGCTATGAAGGTAATTGACTCAAACGGTAAAAGGATTGTAGAAAACCAGGTCGATTCTAAAGATATTAGAACTATTATAATACAAGGTGTAATTGTAACTCTTCCAATAGACACAGATGGCAAGGATGTTATGACCGGACTTGAATTCTACAATAAAAAGCTTCTATCAACTTCTCTAATCTTTGCTGCTGTAGATGCATCTGAAAAAACTGAACTCGAAAAGGAATTTACCCATTATTTTACAGAGCAATATGGTGAGCCTGTTGAAAGGAGCAGTATGTTGTACTTTACTACCACAACATGGCATATGCACGATATAAAGCTTGTTCTGCATACTAACGAGAAAAAAAATACTGTAAAAGTCGAATACACATATAAACCTGTTCACCAGTCTAAAATCGAGGATGAGCTTGATGAAAGGAGGGGGACTATCAAGAAAGACCCTGCTACACAGATGTTTCTTGACGGTGATTACAGTAAACCAACAGGATATGATGAACAATTCGGCACTAGATAAAGGCTTCTTCAGAATTCTATAATTATAGCAATAAGCCGCAGCTTCCT
>DAOVUC010000229.1 GCA_030632765.1 Candidatus Dadabacteria bacterium | reverse complement strand
TAAGTCAATGTTATATTAGGCTGGAATTTGTCCCCTCAGCTTAGCCCGTGTTCATATCAGATATGTGCCGTCACCTATGTTGGGCAAGTTTAAACCCTCGCCGTATCGTTCTATAACAGTATCTTTGAGTAAATCCGAATGTTCATTGCAGAAGTAGTAGAGAAACCGCAACCGGTGTCCGTGGAATAACGAGCTGACGTTGCCGCCGGCTTGTAGGAATACGACCGTAGTAACTTGGCAATGTGTTTTGCAGAGATCCATGTGACAAATATGACAGTTTTTTATGACATCTTTACTGCCTTCATTAGTACAGCGCTCGCCGTTCTCTTCTGCATGGTCACACTGGATCATCTCTAATTCTATTGTTCTTTTAGACAATTTTCACCTTTGGTCTTAACTCTTAGTATTCTGTTCTCTAAATTAAACTAAATTCATAAAGATAAGTCAATATTTTTCTGTCCGGATTCATAAATATTGATGTCTATAAATTTAGAACTGAAATAAACTACTTTCTCAATTAACAAATTGTTGACCCCCGAAAATCCTTGTGCTAACATTAACTAAGACGGTGGGAGTTAGTTAGCTAAGACCTAAAGTCTTCCTAAGTTCTTAGCACTGACTGTTTTTGATTCTAGAAATATTGGCATACAAAAACGCACTCCCTGAAACATTAGTGTTATTAGTAAGCACTTATTGTAATTAAATGAAGTGGTCAAGGAATTAGTATAATTATTTAAATTTATTGGGGATGCCCAGCCCATCTTTAAAAAATAATTCAGTGTTTACTTCCTTTCTTACTTGATAAAATGCCTGTAGTAATGTATAAAATAAGCTAATGATTTCACCTCAAGAAAGCCTAAAAGGCGCAATTAAGTTCTTTCAAACAAAAGCTAACGGAAGTCCAAAGCTCTTAAACCTGGAAATTACGAAACTCTGTAACGCCACATGCGACTTCTGCGATTACTGGCAGACTCGTCATGAAGAGCGTATCTATGATTACCGTCCGGTTATCAAGAAGATTGATCCCCTTGTCGTAGTGGTTACAGGCGGTGAGCCGATGCTTCGCAAGGACCTGCCCGATATAATAAGGCAGATTAAGGAGTGTTCATACTTCATTTTCACCTCAATGGTTACAAAGGGTGATTTGCTTACAGTTAACAAAGCCCAGGAGCTTTTTGACGCTGGAATAAATCAGATTGCCGTATCTTTAGACTTTCCAAATAAGCAGCACGATGCGTATAGAGGTATTCCGGGGCTTTGGGACAAGCTTTCTGATATGATGCCTGAGCTGGGGAAGAGATTCCCTAACCAGAAGATCACTATGAACACAATCATTATGGAGGACAACCTTGATCAGGTTGTTGAGCTAGCCCATAAAGCAAGAGAGTGGGGAGTTGCAATTTCGTTCAGCTCGTACTGTGTTATGAAAACTAACAATGAAGAGCACTTTGTTCCACATGAAGAAATACAAAAGGTTCAGAACCTAATAGATGAGCTTATTCATCTGAGAAGAGAGTGGAAGGGTACAATTCTTTCAACCGAGTATTACCTAAATGAAATACCCCGGTATTTTGAATCAGGAGGAATTCCCGGATGCACTGCCGGGATAAGCCATATTCAGGTTACCCCTAGCGGACATTTAAAACGCTGCTCTGAGATGCCGGTTACCGCGCATTATTCCGAATATCATCCCAAGCTATATGAAAAGACCAACTGCACAGCCTGCTGGTACAGCTGTAGAGGCGAGACTCAGACTCCGGCTAATATAAAACGCGCGCTTGAGTATATGGGTGTTTGGGTTTAATTCCTTTCTCGGTATTAAATAGCTAAGAGATAAAACTTTATCACGATTGCCTGCTAACTACTTTACCCGCCAGAGGGTGCCTTCAGCTTTATCTTCAAGCACGATTCCTTTCTCATCAAGCTCGTCTCTAATTCCATCCGCACGGGCCCAATTCTTTTCCTCTCTTGCAGAATTTCTTTCTTTTATAAGCTCTTGTATCTCTTCTTCTGTAATTCCTGAGGAGGTTTTTTCAAGCTTAAGACCCTGCAAGTATTCGTCTGGTTGGTATTCAAGAATTCCAAGAGTGCTGCCGAAATGATTTATTTCTTCAAGAGCAGTTTGCAGAGTTGGGGTCCAGCCTACAGAGTCGAGCGATCTGTTTATTGCTCTTGTTAATTCAAACAAGCTCCCAAGGGCGTCAGCGGTGTTAAAGTCGTCACACATTGTCTTGATCCAACGCTCTTTAAATGTCTCAACACTTGCGGCTAACTGCTTGTCTTCACCGTTTCCGTCTTTTTTAAGATCATTGGCTCGCTTAAGGGTGATATAAAGTCTCTCCAGCGCAGCCTCAGCTTCGTTCATCGTTGTATCAGAAAAATCAGCTGGATTTAGGTATTGGTGAGATAGGAAAAAAAGCCTGATCGCTTCTTTGCTCCACATTGATACCGCTTCTCTTACGTTTAAGATGTTGCCAATTGATTTAGACATCTTCTCACGGTTAATCTGAATTAGTCCATTGTGAATCCAATATTTGGCGAATGGCTTTCCGGTTGCCGCCTCTGATTGAGCTATCTCGTTTTCATGATGTGGGAATATCAAATCCTTTCCGCCCCCATGAATGTCAAAACTCTCACCCAAGTATTTTGTACTCATAAGCGAGCACTCAATGTGCCATCCCGGGCGACCGTTTCCCCATGGGCTTTCCCAGAAAGGCTCTCCAGGCTTAGCTCCTTTCCAGAGTGCAAAGTCCAGCGGGTCTTCCTTCTTTTCGTTAATATCAATCCTGGTTCCAGCCATCATATCATCAGGGTCTCTTCTTGAGAGCTTCCCATAGCCATTGAACTTTTTTACCGAGAAAAACACATCGCCCCCGGATTGATAGGCATGACCGTTGTCTATAATCCTGCCGATCATCTCGATTATTTCAGGCACGTGCTCTGTGACCTTTGGCTGAATTGTAGGAGGCTTAAC
This sequence comes from Candidatus Dadabacteria bacterium, assembly GCA_030632765.1. Taxonomy (GTDB): domain Bacteria; phylum Desulfobacterota_D; class UBA1144; order Nemesobacterales; family UBA2774; genus CR02bin9. Next base: position 718 of record DAOVUC010000229.1, on the reverse strand, counting down.
TCCAATTGAAGCCATGTCTTCTTTGTATTCCTGGATGTATTTCTCTGAAATTTCCTGGGCAGGTACACCTGTCTCGTTAGCTTTATTTATTATTTTGTCATCGATGTCAGTGAAGTTCCTGACATAAGTTACTTCATAACCTATATGTGATAGGAACCTTTCTATTACATCGAAGGTTACAGCGGCTCTTGCGTGACCAAGGTGGGCCGAAGAATAGACCGTAGGGCCGCAAACGTACATCTTTATTTTATTCTCTGAATAGGGTACGAGCTCCTCTTTTTTTTGAGTGAGCGTATTGTAGAGAGTTACTTTTTTACTCATATGATTTCCTGATTAGATTAGATCTTCGCCGCCGTCTACCTTAATAACATTGCCGGTTAGAAAATGTGTGCCCGGACCACTAAGAGCAACTATGGCCTGCGCAACATCTTCTGTAGTGGTGAGCCTGTTGGCCGGGTTTACCGCTGTTGCGTGTTTAATGATTTCCTCATTTCCAGGGATTCTCTCAAGTGCCGGTGTTAAAGTGACTCCCGCCTGAATTGCGTTAGCGGTGATTTTCCTGGGTGAAAGCTCATATGCGAGCTGGCGTATATGTGATTCGAGTGCTGCCTTTGAGGCCGAGACGGCGCCGTATGTCGGCCAAATCCTGTGTCCGCCTGCGCTGGTCATAGCGAAAATTCTGCCGCCCTCATTCATCAGCTTTCTAGCCACAACTTCC
>DAOVUC010000210.1 GCA_030632765.1 Candidatus Dadabacteria bacterium | reverse complement strand
TGGCCGTCCGTGTTTTCGCCTGTCAGCGCTACAAATAAAAAGCCCTCTTTAATCTTGTTTGAATCAAAAGAAACACCCGAAATGTCTAAGTCGTCATCTCCTTTGAATTTTTTTATATCTACCCCGCGTGCAAGTTCTCTAAGGATCATATTTTTTGTTTAAGCTCAATTGAGCAAACCATGCCTTCTTTTATCAAATCCCCAGGGAGAGGTTTTTGATTTGTTACAAAACCACTACCCTTTACTTCTACTTTGACACCTTCCTGCTCAGACCACTTAAGTATATCCCTTACACTCATACCGCTAAGATCAGGCATAACCTTCGTACCCACAAGTTCTTTTTTGGGGCTTACTCCTATATGAAAAAGAACTTTTTCAGTAATTTGTTTGAATATAGGGGCAGCTACTGAGCCCCCATGTGTTTTTTTCCTAGGTGCTTCAACTACTACCACCATAACGATTTTGGGATCTTCTACAGGAGCAAAGCCGATAAACGAGGCTATATATCTATCGGTGTAATATCCACCGGACTCTGGATTAGGAATTTGTTCCGTACCGGTTTTTCCAGCTATAGAAAATCCGGCTATTTGAGCTCTCTTGCCAGTTCCGTCTTCTACCACATCTTGCATGATTTGCTTCATCTGAAATGAGGTATCATAGGATATTACTCTTGTAGCTACTTGAGGCGTGTTCTCCTCAATTACCTTACCCTCCGGGTCCACAATTTTCTCTATAATATACGGCTTCATAAGATATCCGCCATTTGCTATCGCAGAGAGGGCTGTGACGAGCTGAAGTGAAGTTACAGAAATGCCCTGTCCGAAGGAGATTGTAGCAAGCTCAATGGCCCCCCACTTTCTAGGAGCTGCCAATTGACCGCGCGACTCACCGGGAAGCCCCATGCCAGTTTTCTCTCCAAAGCCAAACTTTTTTAAATATTTGTAGTACTTATCTCTACCCATGAGCTCTCCAATTTTGGAAGCTCCAATATTGCTTGAGTACTTTACAATCTCAGCAACTGTAAGTGTGCCGCGAGGTACTATGTCCTTTATCACGGCAGAGCCGATCTTTCTTCGTCCATTTTCACAATTAAATTTTGAATTCGGATTTACCTTTTTATCGTCAAGAGCCGAGGCGGCAAGAAAGACTTTCATCGTTGATCCGGGCTCATATGCGTACCATATAGGAAGGTTTCTTCTATTTTCCTCAGGGAATTTACCGAAGTTGTTAGGGTCCAGAAATGGATAAGAAGCCATAGCCAGCACCTCTCCTGTCTCGGGATTCATCATAATAGCCATTCCCTTCTCCCCGCCCATCTCTTCTATTCCCTCTTTTAGCTCTCTCTCGACTATATGCTGAATTTGCGAATCAATAGTGAGCACAATATCATGACCAGAGGATTTATCTCGATCAATATCCTGGATCTCGCTCGGGTCGTTTAAGATTTTATGTCCCCGAGCGTCTCTTTTTAAAGTAAGTTTTCTGGTCTTACCTATTAACAAGTTATCATAACGGTATTCGATCCCCTCCAATCCGATTGAATCGACGTCCGCAAAACCAATCACTTGACCCAGGAGATGTCCGTTGGGATAAATTCTTTTAGGTTCTGGAATAAAACCTAAGCCCGCTATGTCCGAATTTTGAAGTTCATCAGCTGACTTTGAATCTGCAAGCCTTTTTATCCATACAAAAGATTTATTTGAAGAAACTCTGTTTAGGATTTTCTTTGAAGGAAGGTTTAGTTTCTCTGAAAGCAACTTTGTCGTCTCAGAGGGGGCTTTTACTTTCTTAGGATTTGCATAAACAGATTTTACATCGACATTTACTGCCAACTCTTTACCATTTCTGTCTAAGATTTTTCCCCTGCGAGGAAGTAGTGTAGAGGTTCCGTGATGTTGTTTTCTAGCAATCTTAAACGCCCTTTCACGGTCGAGAACCTGAAGTTCCAGTGCTTTGACAGAAACCATTGCAAAGAGAGCAATAATAAGAGCAGCAACTATAAAAACCCTCCATCTAGGTTTATCCAAATCCCTAGCAAGAGAAATTCTCTTTGTACTTCTCTTTGGCTTCATTATTTATTTCCTACAACCTTGTTTTTCTCTATATAGATTATGTCTTGTTGGGTGGGAAACTTAAATCCAAGCTCAACAGCCATCTGCTCAAGCCTCTGTGGTGACTTGAGCTTCATAAAATCAGACTGAAGTGTTCTGTTTTCTTTTAAAAGGTCTTGGGTTTTTTTCTTATTCCTTGAAATTTCATATCCAAGGCTTAGTTCTTCAACTTTAATCCTTACATAAACTAAAGAAAGCCCCACAGCAATTAATATTAAAACTATCAATCCTATAGATAATATAGATTTTCCAGACTGCTCTCTTTCTTTTGAGCAAACTTTCGGATTAGTCATGATTAGAGTTTTTCACCCACTCTCATTTTTGCACTCCTAGCCCTGGGATTATTTAACACCTCTTCGTCGCTTGGAACTAGAGGCGTGCGGGTAAAGATGTTTATTTCACTTTTTTTGCCACAGCCGCAAATAGGGAAATCCCGCGGACAAACACATGGGGACGATAGATGCTGGAATGAATTTTTTACAATCCTATCTTCAAGGGAATGAAAAGAAATGATAACTATTCTGCCGCCAGCCTTAAGAAGGGGTATTGCCTTTCCTATAAATTCCTCAATATTATCAAGTTCGTGGTTAACGGCAATTCGAAACGCTTGAAATGTTTTCGTTGCCGGATGAATCCTAACAGGATGAAATTTTTTGGGAATTGCCTCATAAACCAGGTTGGCAAGCTCAGCGGAAGTGGAAATGGGCTTTTCTCCTCTGTTTTGCACTATGCGTTTGGCAATCCTTCTCGACCATCTTTCCTCACCGTATACCTTTAAAACTTTTGATATCTCATCAACACTCATTTCATTTACCAAATCATAAGCGGTAAATCTTAGCCTCGGGTCCATACGCATATCAAGATACTCATCTCGTATGAAACTAAATCCCCTCTCACTGGAATCAATTTGAAAAGAAGACATTCCAAGATCCGCAACAATGCCGTCTACCTCACCTATTTCCAAATCCTGGAGGACCCTATCAATTTCTGAGAAATTACTGTTCTGGAAAAAAATGTTGCTTTTGTATTTGGACAAATTACTGCTTGCTATAGAAAGAGCTTCTTCGTCGACATCGAGCCCGACAATGCGAGATTTATAGTTTGTAAAATCAAGTATTGATTTAGTGTGACCACCTAATCCTAGAGTCGCATCAACATACAATCCATCCTGGCTAGTAACCAAGTAATTTATGACTTCTTCAGCCATAACCGGTATATGGGTCGGGGTCTTTTGTTCTAATATTGCGTTTTCCATGGTCTTATAGTCCTTGTGCCGCAAGTATTTCCCTGCTTTTTTGAAATTCTTCATACGCGTTATCAGACTCTTCCTGTTCCCAAACCTCTTTGGACCAAATTTCAACCCTAGTTAGCATACCTAATAAAATTACCTCTTTATCTATGCGCGCTTGGCTTCTTAGAGACTGTGGTATAAGAATTCTTCCCTGCCCATCCATTGGACAATCAACGGCACTGCCCATCAAGTATCGTAGAAAGGAAATAACTTCGTGTTTAAACTGTGGAAGTTCGGAAACTTTTCTTTCAATTTCATTCCATTCCCTTAGCGGGTATGCAGCTAAGCATTTATCAAAATTGGTAACAATGAATATCTCACCGCCGTATTTCTCCCGACATACCTCCCTAAATTTTGAGGGTATGCTGAGCCGTCCCTTATCAGTCATAGTATGTTCGTATCTACCTCGAAACATGTTACGCCCTCTTATGCCACTTTATGCCACTTTGAACCACTATATAAAATTGTGTTAAGTTTGTCAAGTAAGGTTTTGATATTTA
>DAOVUC010000202.1 GCA_030632765.1 Candidatus Dadabacteria bacterium | reverse complement strand
TTATCTCTTCTTATATACCCCCGCAAGTATAGATTAGAGAGGTTGTCGACAACAGGAATCCACTTGAGGTCATGGTCTCTCATTGTAGCGGCCACTATTGTGCTTGAATCGTTTTCTGTTGCAACAATTGGGGATTCGGTCATGAATTCTGATACTTTCATATGCGGACTTGCACCTGATTCAACAGCCCTGAATATATCAGTACGGGTTAATATCCCTCTAATTTTATTACCGCTATCTATCACGCAGCAAAAATCAAGCTCTTTGCTGCTTAAAGTTTTTACAGCAGTTTCAAATGAATCCTCCGGATCAAGACTAATATCAACAGGATTAATAAACGTTGAAAGCGGCTGGTTATTAAGGATCTCGTAGACCACAGGCAATTTTTGCCACATACTTCCGCTACGCCTTTTCACCGCATCAGCCAGAAAATCCCTAAACGGTCTTAAGGCACCTGAAATCTGCTCAAATACTTTCTTCCCCATCACTGTAACCTCAAGCTGAGTCCTAGCACGCACAGCGGAGCTTCTGACCCTGTTGTCTAAGAGCGCCATTTCACCAAAGAAATCCCCAGGGCCTAAGATTGCCAACACTTTTTCTTTCCCACCTTCAAGCGTTTTGCGCACAACTTCAACCTCTCCCGATTCTATAATGTAAAAATTATTAGAGGGATCACCTTCATTAAATACATAATCTCCAGGCTGGTAATGCGACTTGCCAATCCTCTCCGTCTGATTGGCTTTAGGATGGGCAAGATCACGGGAATAGAATATCTCCCAGGCCCAATCAAAACTAACTTTTAATTTATGAGAAAAACTTGGGAGCTTAAACAGATAGACCGTTCTCCATAAAAACCATGCTATAAACCCCGAGATATGAAAACCTAAGAATTCAGCCACTGCGTTATGCCCCCCTATTGCGCACAACTGACCAAGGGGTTTAAAACGAAACGGTTTAGTCTCTTTACCTCTTATAACGCGAACTATGTTTTGAGCTGCTTGTGTGCCCTGACGCTCTGCAAACTGACCGGTAGGGGGACTAGGTGTATTATTATAAGAATTATTAATAAGAGCACAGTCTCCTATTGCCCACACATTTCCGTGCCCTGAGACTTTCATATCTGGCAATGTGACTAGTCTTCCCCTTTCTTTTGGAGCTTCTAGTTTTTGTATTACTGCAGAGGTAGCGTTTCCAACTGTGCATACGATAGTTGCGCCGTCAATAGAAATTCCATCATCAAAACCAACGCCCTCATGAGTCACATATGACACACGTCTGTTTAAAACCACATTAATCCCTGCCTGCTCCATTTTCACTTTTGTAAAATCGCGGAGCTTTGAGGTAACTTCCGGCAGAAGCTGGTCTCTTGAATGAACCAGAGTAACTTTTATGTCTTCTTTGGGAATATTTCTGAAAAACTTTCTGGTATCTCGGACAAGATCATTAATCTCACCTGCTACCTCAACCCCGCTAAACCCTCCTCCAACAATAACAAAAGAAAGGTACCAACGTCTCCTATCCGCATCGTCGCAAATCTCCGCATTTTCCATTTGCTGCATAACATGATAGCGAAGCGCCACCGCATCACCCACAGTTTTAAGTGGGAATGCATGATCAGACATGCCCGGGATCAAGCCAAGGTTTACAGACGAGCCGCAAGCAATAACAACATGGTCATAGTACATTTGACCTTTTTGACCCTCATCCCCTAAATACTCGACATAGTTATTATTAACATCGATCTTTGTTATATCTTCAGTTCTGCAATAAACTCCTGGCAGCATTTGTCTTAAGGGTACGGCTACAGGCTCTGGGCTTATGGATGCTCCCACGACCTCGGCTAAAAGAGGCTGAAAAACCAAGTAATTCTCACTGTTATATAAAATAATGTCAGCTTCTTCTCTTTTAAGTTTTCTGCGTAATGTTAGGGCGCATTTAACTCCGGCAAATCCGCCCCCAATAATTTTAATTTTCTTTTTTGTACCCATATTTATAAAACTCCTTCAAAGTAGGATACTACACTGATATTAAGTTTTTATGAAGCAGACGATTCATAGCTTATACCAACAACTACAGATGCCGGAAGGACTATATAATTACCGCCGAATAATTTTCGAGACGTCCAGCCGCCGAGTCCGGCTATTACAATGGATAGGAAAAATCATTCGCTCATACTTCAAGTGTCGCTAAAATCAATCTTTAGCTCAACTCCGGAGCGTTTTCCACTAATATCTGTAAAAACAATCAAACCGTCTAAGGCGATTTCAGACAATTGAACTCCGTTTTTTGCTTTGACCTCAAAACTAATTTCTGTTTTTTTATTATCCCGCAACTTATTATATTTAAGATTCTGAACTACGAGTGAATCCACCGGATTAGGATAATACTCAATCTTCTTTGCATTTGATTTAGATACCACTGTAACACCGATAAGAGCTCTATCTTCATCGGAATTGACTGTGCTTACCTCTACATTAAAAGGAATTTCACTATCTGACAAAATATGCGGCAGTGAGTTTTGCCACTCAGAAAAAAGGGCTGTATCAGCAGGCTTTCTCAAATCACTTATCTTCGTATCAAACTGTAGATTTGCTTTGCCGGGTATGCAAATCTCTTTACAACTTATCCATGAAACTTTGGCATCTATCTGAAAATTGGAATTTAATTCAGCGTCTGAAGGAACATCAATACTAGTCCAGAGCAGTAGCAAATTTTCATACCCATAATCAATACCGCCCTGTGGTTTATGATAAGCATTTGGAATTGGCCAGTTTATTTGTCCGGCACTAAATCCATCGGGAACTTTAAACTGAACGCGAGTGGGTAATCCCGTCTCTCCCGGATACTTCCAGTAGACATGCCAACCTGGGTCGATCTCCATTAACACGCCCAGATTAAAAGATTCGCCCGGTTTAACAGCAGCAATATCAGCTACTAACTTTGCCCTGACAGGAGTAGGAACCTCCTGGGCAAAAGAAGAAATTACAAGGCCCGCAAAAACTGATAGTAGTATTAAAATGCGTCTCATAACATTGATATCGAATCTTATAATAACTTACGAATGGAGCATATATAAAGATTTATTATTTGAACCAATTCTCAGGTGGCACTTTTACAGCGAGCACCTCTGCGCTCGCGCACTTATCTTCTCCCGAAAAGAGCCTGCAGACTACCAGGAGTTTCCTTCCTTCTCTCATCGCAACTTTTGCTTTTAAAGTAACATCTTTATTTATCGGAGTCGGTTTATGATAATCAATTTTTATTGATGCGGTAACATACCAAATAAAAGGCTCGGTGTTTAACTCTCTATTCTCTTGCTTATATCCATCGGCAATGGCTGTGCAAATTGAATGGCAATCAATTATAGTGGCAATTACACCTCCATTTAGATACCCGGCAGGACCGGCTTTATGGCTTTGTTTTGGTGTCCATACGCATATGGATTTATCATCCGACCAGTGGCTTTTAATATGAAGCCCGTGTTCATTATTACACCCGCATCCCCAACATTCGCTATGTTCCCAATAGTCTTGAAAAGCTTTCTCGCTCATTTATATCTCTCCAATTTAATTACTCAACACAATTTCTAAGGTATTTACGTGATATATAAATATACTCAATTCAGAGTAAATCAAGTTTGTATCTGTTTGTGTACGACTGTTCTATCTTTTATATGAAATACTCTAATATCTCCTTTATATAAAATCTCTTTTATATCCGTTGTCGTAATGAAGATTTGTCCCGGAAAATCCTCCAGAAGTTTGAACAAAAACTTTTTCCTCTGGCCGTCGAGTTCGCTTGTTACATCATCCAAGAGTAGAATTGGGATTCTTCCAAGAAACTGTTTGATCATCTCAATCTCAGAAGTCTTTAACGAAAGAGCGAGATTCTTTGCTTCTCCCTGTGAGGCATAGACAGAGGCGTCCTTGCCTTCTATAGAAAAACTAATTTGGTCTCGGTGAGGGCCTGCCGTTGTATGAAATATGGG
>DAOVUC010000144.1 GCA_030632765.1 Candidatus Dadabacteria bacterium | reverse complement strand
ATTCAAGATGTCCGTTATTTCGACCGTTGTATAACGCTGACGATGGCCGTTTTTATTACGGTAATCCTTTCTTCTCTTAAATTTAAAAACTATTATTTTCTTGCCTTTCTTCTCTGTAATAATCTTTGCTTTAACTACCGCATTTTCAACAACAGGGGCACCAACCTGAACATCCCCTTTGTCGTTTGAAACCATAAGCACTTCCTTAAATTCAATTGCATCCCCAGGATTGCCCGCCAAAAGTTCGACATCTAATACATCACCAGGGTTTACAGTGTACTGCTTTCCACCTGTTTTAATAACTGCCTGCATTATAATATTCCTCCGAATTGACAAAGCCACTAACGCGAATTGACTAAACCACTAACTAAATGAGTAAACCACTTACATTATTCCCGAATTTATACAGTGTTGTCAAATATTTTCGTAATATTTTTGATGGATTTCAATGAATTTTTAATTTCGGCATAGATTATACCTAAGAATCTAGTAATTGCACTATAATTATTGTTTTTTTTGTACTAGTCTTGTTATTAAAAAAATTACGAGTTAAATTCTTTCTAGGAGTATAATATTGGAGGAAACATGGATGACAATCGCTTATATCAGATATCAATTCCGTTATTTCTATTAATAATTGCAGTTGGAATTATCGGAGGATGTAATAGCAGTAATAACTTAAGCGCTATAAAGAAAGCAATTATTATTAACCCTGATAACGATGCATGTGTGCCTATTGATACTTTGAAATTTCAGGGCTGCGCGGAGGCTTGTGAAGCCAATCCTTTAGGATGCGCAAATGATATTCTCCGTCATATAGAAAGTGAAGGGTTTATTTCAAGACGGGTGCTTAACCCCGGTACGATAGAGCAGAAACCAAATGTACAGTCTCCGATGCATGGGCTATTTGTTCCCGTTTGGGTCAATCCACAATTAAGCGCGGCTATAAACGCCGCTGTCGCTAACCCATTTGCCCCCGTAGAAATGCCGGCCTGGTCTATATCGGCTAAATACGATAATAACCCTGGGATTACTTTTAATACCGATCCTACGAATCTGGATTGGACAACGGTGATGTATAAAATCCCGGGCTACTGTCCCAAGAGAATTTTCCCTGAGGATCCTGACTCGGCTTGTGTGGGCGGAGAATGGTTTTATTTTCTCTACCGCGGAGGATTCCTAAGCTTTGACTACGACCCTACTGATAATACCAGTGTGCCAGCTTGGGGTAAGGCCTTGGATTTTTGTATAGATTGCCATGGAGCGGTTGCCGATGCAGACTGGCTTTGGATCACTCACGATCAGGTTAAGAGGGCTCAGGATGAAGAGAATAAAGTCATCGTAGACGGTCATACTCCCGCTGAAACGGGAGCCGCGCTATGTGAAGGAGTCGACATCCTGGATCCTATACGGCCTGATGATGTATTATTCGATCCGCAATCACTTGGTTCTAATGAGTTAGCTAATAGGATGTTTAACTGCTATTCTTGGAAGACATTTATTTCCTTATTCTGGCCAGCCAAGGATGGAGAGAGGGGAGTTCCCGATACAGAGAAGCCCATTTCGGACGGCGGGCCTACGGTGTGGGAGACATACAAGCAAACTTACGAAGTCCTTCAACCGGATAATGAGAATTGGACGCTTGATAATAAAGAGTGGAATGATCCCCAGCCTTTGCCTAAGGTTTGCGAGGATGCACTTGAAAAAGAGGGTATTGATCCCGAGGGTGTATTTACAATTAACATTCTAAACGAAACTCACCAGGCATACGGTAGTCAATTTAACGACCTGGTCGATCAAAATAACAACATAGTTCATTACAACGTGCGTATTAACCGCGATGAGTTTGAGACTATGAAAGAAAACGGTTACGCCGATACGGGAGCTTACAATTTTAACGGGCCCCTGGGAATAAATAAGAGAACATTTCAAATGCCTGATAACACTGACGGCTTTACCCACAAAGGGGCAACTGAGGTTAAGTCAGCATGGAGAATTATGTGTACGGACCCTGTGGAATGTAATCAGGTCGATGACCCTAGCAGATATTTTACGAGGAACGCCCTTATTTACACACCACCGACACCGAAAACGGTGGATGCTTTCAGGCAAACTGGAGAGCTTCCTCCGGTCACTGTAACAATTCCTGCAACATGTGAGCTGAAGCAGGTAGGCCTTGTCGGATTCCATATTGCCGCTAAGACTTTTTGGGCGCCACAGTGGATATGGCCTACGTTCGAGCACATTGATAATGTTCCCGGAAATACTGGTCAAGGGGAGCCGGTGCCTCTTAATTTCAGTTTTAATAATCCCGCGTGCGGTGATATTTCGATATCGGACTGTTTGATGGAGCGACCCGGGATAGCGCCTGAAAATGAGATAGATAATCCCCTTCTGGCCTGTTGTAATAACCGCATGAATATAACTAACTCAAAACCGGAGCCGATGAATCCTACTTTTACTCCTACATTCCCGCCTGAATTAATTCCTATGCAGATAACAAGGCTTGGCCCCATCGGGCAGAACAATCCTGCCCAGGCATCGGTTCTCGAACTTAATCAACTTTTCAGGAGTCTGTTAGCCGATGAATCATCCCCGCTTAAGAATTATGTGATGATCAACTCTCAGTGGCCGTTTAACGGCAGAAGACCGGAGGATGCAGATGTCCCATTTGGAATAAGCAACTTGCTTTGCTTAGAAGGGGATAATCCCAATGATTGTGTCGAATTTTACCCCATAGGACTTAGACTCCGTAACAGCGTGATTGAGACATACGATATGTACTACTGCGAGCCAGATGATGAGGATATAGGGAACGAGCCCGCTAACTGTACACCTTCGAATGTGGTGGAAAATCCGGGTGAATTCAGTAGCGGAGGTTGCATGAACTGTCACTTCTCTGCGGGTACGGATTCAAGCTTTATCTGGGCAGATGGGATTGAAGAGCAAGTGCCGCTTAATTGACGATAATTCTTAAGATATCAGTCATAGAATAGTTGAATTATATTTTATACTTGTTATAAGCGCGTTCTAATTTCTCGTCGTATTTATTCTGATAGTTCCCATCGCTCACCTTAGCTGAAGTAATATTTGTTGTAAATTCAACCCCGACATCCGGTAGTGAATCCACAATTAGATTTATACTTTTAATTCTCGAGAACTAGATTAAATACCGAGGAATCTATATTTACCTTGTCCCGCAATTTCTCATGAACGGCAATATATATCCTGTCACCATAGCGTGAAAGGCGTTTAAATAAACGGTTCATGTGCTGGCGTTGGGTTTCATGAAAATGGTCAATATTAAGCGTAATCGAAGAGGAAGTATTTTCGAGCACTTTCTCCAGATGAGGCGCCACATGTTCAAAAAAGTCCTGGTCTATTATTCCTTTTATAGATATCGATAGGTTAGACGCAGTGTTCTTGACCCTGTTTAAAGAAACTTCAAGAACTCCTTTTCTCATATAGGTCTCAAATGATTTTTCAATAGATTCGGAATAAGATTCGGCAAGAACATTGTTCTCGTCAAATTCCTTTATAAAATGACGGTCTACGTAGTCCTTCATCGCAATACCTACTGTCCAGTCCTGTATTACAAGAGGAATTTGTTTGGGGTTTCTCAATGGAATGGTTCTAAGAAAATGATAAACACGTCTTGGGCCACCTTTTAAAATGCCGTTCTTCATAAACCTTCCAAATACACCGGCTTGGTCTTTTAGTGTGTAGGTGCTTTTAAAGATCGGATTTTTAAGATAGTTCATTTTATTATTTATTCTGTCCGCAATGGTTTTATCCTCTAGTAGCCTGTAGTAAAGATTACGGTAGCCTTCTACCATTTCTTCGTATGACATCTGTTTGGGGATAAGATTAGTCCCGAGTTTTGTATTATCTGTGCAGCTGGCATCTTTTATCAAACGGCCGTCCTTTTCCAGTCTTTCGTAGAGTGGTGTTTTGGGAACAGCGATTAAGAGGCCGACCATTGCAGTCTGGATACCCGAGTTTTGAATGAAATTGTACTGCAGGTCAAAAGTCTTTACGGTGTCGTTATCGAAACCAATTATGAACCCTGCAAGTACCTCTATACCGTAGGAGTAGACATGTAGTACTGATGAGAGAATGTCTGAGCGTGTGTTTTGAAATTTCAGGGTTTCTTTTAGACTCTCTTCATCCGGAGATTCTATTCCAATAAAGACCCAGCCAAAGTTGGCTTCAGTAAACAGTTGTAACAGCTCGTCGTCTTGTGCAAGATTTAATGATGCTTCCGTTCCGAAAAGAAACGTATAGTCATGCTCTATTTGATAATCCCTCAGATTAGACATAAGTTTTTTGGCTTGGGGTTTATTACCTATCAAATTGTCATCGACAAAAAATACATTTGTTACGTTTAATTTTCTCAGTTCGTCGAGCTCTCTTGCGACCTGCTTAAATGATTTTACTCTTGGCTTACGTCCAAACATGACGATAATGTCACAGAACTCACATCTATATGGACAACCTCTTGAGAATTGCAAGCTCACTGCCTGATATTTATCAATACTTAAAAGATCAAATCTCGGCGTAGGAGAGTCTTCAAGAGAAACTTCATTAGTTTCCTGGTAGAGCGATCTCTGGTTGCCAGCTTCAAAGTCACTGCAAAATTCCTTCCAAATATATTCCGCTTCTCCTGAAACTACTGTGTCAGCAAGTGTCTCATAGTATTCAGGGCAAAGAGAGGCGTAACTTCCTCCCGCTACAACAAAATGTCCTTGATTTCTGTAGAAAGTGAGTAGTTCGCTTTGGCGTTTAAATTGAACTCCCATGCCGCAAATCCCTATTATGTCGGCCTCTGGTTTAAGGGGGATTGTTTCTATATTCTCGTCTATTATTTCAATATCCCAATCCTGTGGAGTGAGAGCTGCTAAAGTTGCCAGTCCAAGTGGAGGGTTAATGGTCCTGATGTCATTTGGCATGATATTATCTACCGCCCATTTAAAACTCCAAAAACTTTCCGGGAATCTTGGATTAATAAGTAGTAATTTCATTTTTACTCCAATAAATCGGTACTTTAGCCTATATCTTACGATTCTAGATTATTTTAGCATTATAATCAATAGACTTTAGTACTAACTAAGGACATTTGGCACTTTTAATAATAGCATTTCATTGGGTGTTTTTCCATTTAAGGAGCAATGTTCAAGATCGTTGTAGTATTCATTCCATACTCGAATCTTCCTCTGAAGATCTCGTGGATTTTTGAAAGTGTT
>DAOVUC010000047.1 GCA_030632765.1 Candidatus Dadabacteria bacterium | reverse complement strand
TCGAGCATGAGCAAACATGGCAGTAGCTGGGGTGAGCTGCTTAAACCCTCAGTCAGACGGGCAGTGCTGTTAGGGGTAGGTCTGGCATTCTGTAGAGGGTTAGCTGGATTCAGCATAATTCTGTATGGATATTCTCCCACGATACTTGAGCTTTCAGGCTTTAAGATAGCCTCATTTGCCATACTCGCAACAGTGGGGATAGGGATTGTAAATACAGTTATGACTTTTGCAACCCTCGCCCTAGTCGACAGAGTGGGGCGTCGTCCATTAATGATAGTCGGATTGATAGGCGTTACGATAAGTCTTACAGTTATGGGAATTACATTCATGTTCGATGGCACGAGCGAATATGTGAAATGGATAACGCTTGGGAGCTTACTCATATATATCGGTGCCTGGTCTGTGGGACCTAGACCGGTGTTTTGGTTGTTAATATCTGAAATTTATCCAACAAAAGTTCGCGGTAAAGCAATGAGTCTTGGATCTCTTACTAACTGGGGAACAACCTGGCTTGTTACTCTTACATTTCTGCCGCTTGTAGGATTTATCGGAAAGACGGGAACCTTTTGGTTCTATGGATTTTTTGTAATTATTACATTGCTGATGTTTTACTTTCTAATTCCGGAAACTAACGGGCAGAGTTTAGAGAAAATAGAGGACCATTGGCGAAGTGGAAAAAGTCCCAAAGAATTGACAAGATGATATATTGCTTAGAATATGGATATATTTATTTTAGTATCTCCCCTGTTTTTTCGCTCCAGAGAAGAAGGTCCAGTTCATCTATATGAATTCCAATATTATCAGCAAATTCTTTAAACTTATCCTCGATCTCTAAATATTTATCTCTTGTCGTTGGTGGTTTTGGGCTTTTAATGATCTTCAGTTCATAGAGCGTGTTTAGAATATGCTTATCCAGTATGGCGTAACCTGAAAATCCTATATTTCTTAAAAAGTGGCTCGACTCTTTGTATCCGATACCCTTGATATTTTTGTTCTTAGCAAAAAAATCTCTTCTCTCAATAGGATCTTGAAATGATTTGAGTAAATCCTTAATCTTAAAATCGTATTCACGCTTTAAATACTCTCTAGTGTGTATTACGTAGGTAGGTCGGGCATTTGGATATCTGTGTACACCATCGAGTCTTTTCCGGAGTTTGCTTAAACTCCCGTTTGGGAGTATATCCCTCATTGCGTCAACTGATTTAAGACCCATCTTTGCACTAGCGCCTGCAGTGCAAATACAAAAAGTAAGCTCTTCAAATAACCTGTTGTCATCTGCGGTTCTTATAATTTTCTGGAAATCGTTTAATCTCGCTCTGATTAGTCTTTTCTTTTGTGTGTAGGCCTGCTTCAAGTTGTGTGAATTCTGTTTCATTTAATATAAAGTACTTATTTTAGGGGGATAAGGCAGTAATTATTTGTAAATTGTTAATTTTTTGCCCGGGGCTAGGCTGTTAGAGTTTAGATTATTCCATTTTTTAATATTGGCAACTGTTACATTATGTTTGTTAGCTATTTCCCAGAGAGTGTCCCCTGATCTTACTTTATAACTTACAGGGCCCCCGTTTGAAGACTTTTTAGAGCTATAGTTTCCATTTGGTATATCCAAAGTTTGACCGATTTTGATTGAAGATCCAGAAATGTTATTTGCACTTTTTAGTGATGCAACCCTGACTCCGTGTTTCTGGGCAATTCCGCCCAAAGTATCGCCTGACCTAACTTTGTACTTGGCGGGTTTGCTGTTACTGGAGGGAGCGCTCGAGCTTGAGTAAGAACCGTTAGAACCCGGTATGGACAGTGTCTGGCCGACTCTAATGGTTGAGCCTTTTATATTGTTTGCACTTTTAATGGATGCAAGTCTAACTCCATGTTTCTGTGCAATGCTTCCCAGAGTATCACCTGATCTAACTTTGTATTTGGCGGGTTTGCTGTTACTGGAGGGTGCGCTCGAGCTTGAGTAAGAACCGTTTGAACCAGGTATTGTGAGTACTTGCCCCCTTCTGATGGTTGAGCCCTTTATATTATTAGCGCTCTTTAGCGAGCTTAGTCTGACACCATGCTTCTGTGCTATACCGCCGAGAGTGTCGCCTGATTTAACTTTGTAATTATAACTTCTAGCACTTGCTGTTTTGGTGCTTGTACTGGTAGTGCTTCCGTTTGTAATATAGGGAATACTGAGCGTTTGCCCAGTTCTTATGTTTGAACCTTTAATTCCATTTGCTCTTTTTATGGTAGTAATACTGACCCTGTGTTTAGCTGCGATGCCTCCTAAAGTATCGCCTGATTTAACTTTGTACTTTGCGATCTTAGTGCTTTTCTTGGCGCTTGTATCATCCGCGTAATATCGCCCTGAAGCCCCCGGAATTGTTATTACTTGACCTGTTCGTATTAATGAGCCTTTGATCCCGTTTGCTCTTCTGATAGATGAAGCGCTAACCCTATGTCTTGCCGCTATTGCACCTAGAGTATCGCCGGATTTAACTTTATACTTAACAGTATATGTGGCGTTTTTAGATGATGAATATGTCGGAGTCGAGCGGCCGGGTATTTTTAATCTCTGTCCAACTCTAATTGTTGAGCTCTTAAGACCGTTGGCTCTCTTTATTTTAGAGACGCTTGTACCGTATTTCCCTGCAATTTTACCCAGCGTATCCCCGCGTCTTACCCTGTGTCTATATGTACCACTACTTCTTGCGATCTGTGGGTTAACATTTTTAAGTGAAGCTATTTGTTGACTTTTTTGAGTAACTATTGAGGCGTAGCCGGGAGGCACATGTATAGGGTAAGGGTTTCCGGGAGGGGTTGCGTTATGTATCAAGGCAGGATTTAATTCGATTAATTGTGTTTTGCTAACCCCTATTACTCTTGCGATCTCACTCAAGCTCTTTTGAGGAGCAACTCTTATTGTTTCAAAAGGTACAGGTTCATGGTAGCTAATTCCTACAAATCCGTATTTTGCGGGATCTCTGGAGATTATGAGAGCTGCCATTAGTTTTGGGACATAATTCTTAGTTTCTTTAGGAAGTGTGAATTCTGAGATTTGCCAGAAATCATTAATCTGATATTTATCTATGGCGTTTTGTACCCTATCTTCCCCACAGTTATAACCTGCGGCCGCTAGCTCCCATGAATGAAACATTGCGTATAGGTCGCCTAGATAACTGGCTGCCGCTTCTGTAGATTTCTTTGGATCCATTCTTTCATCTACCCAAGAATCCACTCTTAGTCCATAACGTTTAGCTGTAGGTTTAATGAACTGCCATGGGCCTACAGCTGCAGCGTGAGAGCGTGCTTTTACATTAAATCCACTCTCTATCATAGCAAGATAGACTAAATCGGTAGGCATCCCTCGCTGCTGCAAGATTGTTTTCATGTTCGGTATATATTTTCCCGACCTTGCAAGCCAAATACTAAACGTTTTGCGGCCTCTGGTCTGGAAATAATTCATGTAATGCATAACCCTGTCGTTTAATACAACCGGGATTTCATTTTCGTAATCGGGGGCAATATCAGGAAGTTCTATAAAGATGTTTTCAAAATGGTAATAAGTCTTCCAAGCCTGGATATTAGGGTTTAAGAAAAAGAAGCTGGGCTTAATATTCCCTTGAGTTCTATAGTTTCTAGTGTAGTAGTCTCTATCAACAATTTTGATTTCCGGATCATTATAATCATTATACATATGAATGCCCGCAATAGTTGATTGGGGCGTATTTTGGGATAAATATTTGTTGCCGCATCCAATTATGAATAGCAGCAAAAAGGCGGATGAAATTAGAAAATACCTATAAAACATTGACTTTTTTTTATCACATATCATCATAAATGTCAATTATTTTGGGCTCAAAGTTAGGTATTTAGCTTAAAAACGCAATCTTTGTGTCATATCGCACTAAAATATGCTTTGAATTCATTTGGTTTCATGTTTGTTAGTTTCGCCAGTTTTTTAAGCTCTTGCTGGTTTGCCAGGTCTTCTTTAGTAAGCTTTATCATGTATTTCTGCGCGACTTCATAAGATTCCGTGTTTATATCCACCATTCGAACCTTGGTGCTGTCAGTTTTAGGGTCTATGACCTTATCAAAAGGTATAGGAATTTTCTTGCCTCTTTGAATAGTGATTAAGGCTCCCGATCTACCGCCAAGCAGGAATTTTACCGTGCTATATCCTAAGTTTTTAGCATAGCTGGCGTCAAAGGGTATAGGAGGGGCGGATCTGAGTTCATATCCTATGCTTGTATCTACTATTCTTGCATCGACTCCTTTCTCTTTTAGGGATGTTACTGTTTGATGTTTTAAAACCTGTCCTAAATCGACTTCTGAGAGCCTTATTCTTCCATGTTCATCCATGCTTAAATCAGTTAAATTCTTGAGTTCATTCTCGTCCAGTTTATCGGTTATCCCCTCTGCCAGTATTGCAACTCCATCTTCTCTGCCCATTAGCTTTCTTTTAATTATGGCTCCTTCTAGTATGGTTACTATATTTTTGAGGGATATCTTTTTCTGTCGGAATTCCTCGGGGATTATGGTTAAAGTTGCACCTGAGGCTTTGCCTATTCCAAGAGCGAGATGTCCGGTTTTTCTTCCCATAGTCACCACAAAATACCATCGGTTTGTAGTTCTGGCATCTTCCATTAGGTGATGGACAAGCCCAGTGCCTATATGACGGGCGGTTTCAAAACCGAAAGTCGGAATGTGTCCGGGTAGAGGCATATTGTTGTCTATGGTCTTGGGAACATGGGCTATTTTTATATGCCCTTTTAATTCTTTCTCCAGCCTGCTTGCCAGATAAAGAGTTCCGTCCCCTCCAATAGTTATAAGGTATTTGACCTCCAGCCTTTTTAAGCAGTCTATACTGTTTTTCATGCCCCCGGTGCTAGATAGAGGGTTAACTCTAGATATACCAATTATTGATCCCCCGGTATTATGAATTCTGGACGTATTTTCTATTGTGAGTCTGTCAATGTGATTGGCCTTACCCTCGGATATCCATTTAAAGCCGTCCCTTATTCCAATTACCTCAATACCTCGATTTATTGCCTCGATTGTGGCTGCGCTAATTACTCCGTTAATACCGGGTGCGGGTCCTCCCCCTACAAGTATTGCGAGTCTTTTTTTCTTTTTTGTTTTTGACTGAACCATAATTATTTAGTTTTCTCCAATACTAGAATCTTCTTTAGTGATAGTACCTACCAGGTTTTTCTTTAAATTCATATTTTTGTTTATAAAAGAACCGTACAAGAATCAGTCCCGCGACAAAGCCGCCAATATGAGCCCAGAAGGCAACTCCGCCTGTGTCCACGGATTTATCAATAGTACCTATGCCGCTTAAGAATTGAATCACAAGCCATAAGAATATTATAGCCGCTGCGGGGACGTATCTAATATCTTTGAGAAAAAAGATAGGGACGGGGTTTCGGAACTCAGATATAGGAAATAATGTTATGTAAGCTCCCAGGACTCCAGAAATTGCACCGCTTGCGCCTACCATAGGGATGGGTGATCCGAGGTTGGTCAGTACATGGAATAAAGCGGCGGCCAATCCACATAAAACGTAGAATGTCAGATATTTGAAATGTCCCATCTTTGTTTCAACATTGTTTCCGAAAATATATAGAACAACCATATTTCCAATTACATGAAGCCAATCTCCATGAATGAACATTGAGGAAACAAACGGGAGAAAACGTTCAGTTAAATCTACATTTAACGATAATGAAAATACCTTTGCCGGGATCAATCCAAATGTATGTATAAAGGAATATATGGACTCTCCAAGAGATTCTTCATGTATGAAGATAAGAATATTTAATGCTATAAGCGTAATATTGACAATGGGGAAAGAAGATAGACCTCGGCTGATGCTTAATTTTGACATTATTTGCTAAGATTATACATCCCTACTAATTTCTTTAAAGTTTTTTCTTTAATGTATGGGACATATATCAGAAGAAGTTAGAGAAAACTGTGAGTTTAGATGCGACTTGCTTGAATTAAGCAGTATTTACACTTAAACTCCTAGGCTGTTCCATAGGATTAACAATATGTTTCAGAAACTAAGATCAGACCTCGTTAGAGAACTCAGTCCTATCAGACTCCTATTAGTCAATGCGGGCGGATTTTCTTCAAATGGCGTTAATCCTTCATTGAGTCTTGGACTTAATGGGAATCAGATTGAGCAATTAAGAGACTCGGGTGTTGAATGTATTGCTTTTTCAGGAGCTCGGTCTGAAGACATTTCATCTGTGGCAGAGAATTTGGGAATAGAACTGCACGAGTCGGTATCGGAAACAACACAATTTTATTCCAAGATGAAGGCCGAATTTTCTCTCTCGGATAATGAGATTGCTTTTATTTGCAGAGACTATGCTGATCTTCCAGTAATGAAAAATGTTTCTTTTACAGCTGTTACTCCTGATGCCCCTCTTGGAGTTAAATCCGAGTCTTACTACGCCGCTTATGGTAGTGGAGGCTATGCTGTAAGAGAGATCGCAAGTTTAATAATAAAGTCCAAAAGATATCCAAACGGATGGTCTGAATAAACCTGCTTTCCTAATTTTCCCCTTCCTGCTTCAATTATATGATAAAATAGGTTTTGATGGATACAGTCAGCTTTACCAAGTCTATAAAAGATAAGGCTCTTGGCTTAGGGTTTGATCTGGTCGGCGTCTCCCCTGTAGACTCCTTTCCTGAAAATCAATATTACAAAGAATGGCTGAGGAACGGGTTTTCGGGTGAAATGAAATACCTGGATAGATCTCCTGAAAAAAGGGAGCACTTGCAACATGTTTTGCCTAACGCTAAATCAGTCATATCATGCGCGCTTAATTACAATACCGATTGTTCATATTCAGTAGATGAGAAAGATAAATCAAAGGGCTGGATCTCGCGTTATGCCTGGGGAGATGATTACCACGAAATTATAGAAGATAAGCTCCAGATTCTTATGAACCATTTAAAGGAGGAGGCGCCCGAGGAAGTAAGTAGCAAATTGTACGTAGATACGGGTCCGGTACTTGAAAGGGTGTATGGTAAATACGCAGGCCTAGGGTGGGTTGGGAAAAACACTTGTCTTATAAACCAGGAGATCGGCTCATGGATTTTTATAGGGGAGATAATAACTAGCCTTGAGCTTGACTATGACAATCCTGTTCCAGATAGATGCGGGACGTGCACAAGATGTATAGACGCGTGCCCTACTGATGCGATTATAGAGCCATATGTGCTTGATTCAAGACTTTGTATCTCGTATCTGACAATTGAGCTTAAGGATAGAATCCCTCTTGAGCTTAGAGAGGGGATTCATAACAACATTTATGGCTGTGATATATGTCAGGATGTATGTCCTTGGAACACAAGGGCTCAAATTACGGATGAGCCTGAATTTAAACCTAGAGACGATTTGTACAACCCGGATTTATCATACCTGTCAGGCTTGAGTGTTGAGGATTTTAGATACGTGTTTAAAGGAAGTCCTATAAAAAGGACTAAAAGGCGGGGTCTTTTGAGAAATGTAATGATTGCTATGGGGAACTCAGGCGACAAAGATTTTATCCCGCATATTAAAGAATGCCTAAATGATGAAGAACCACTTGTCAGGGCTCATGCCGCTTGGGCTTTGTGGAAAATAGACGGCTCCGGGTCAAAAGAAATTCTTCTACGCCGTAACAGTGTGGAGACTGACGATAAGGTAAATGAGGAAATTGATTTACTTCTGAATACAGATTAAATTTCTTTCTTTTATTACAGATGAGGGAATAAATCGTTCATCGTATTAATTCTAGTTTTTTATAGGAGATCAAGGGATAGATGTCAGAAAAGCAACTAGTTGAAGTTCTAAAGGCGAATGAAAGCTTTTACCATGCTATCAAGACTGGTGATATTGGACAGATGGATAATATTTGGATAAAAGATGCAAACATAAAATGTGTTCATCCGGGTTGGCCTATGCTCTATGGATGGGAGGCCGTCCGCGAGAGTTGGGAGAATATATTTAGCAGTGGAGGGCCACTCGACATTGAGCTTCCGGATATAAGCGCTCAAATTTTAGGTGATATAGCATGGGTAATTTGTATTGAAAAGATCAGCTACAAAGTAGGGAATGAATTACAGTTTGTGTTTGCTCAATCGACTAACATCTTGAAGTTAGACGGATCAAACTGGTTCTTGGTATTGCACCATGCTTCACCAATTCCGGCACCCAGACGAGAAGTAACATCAAATGAAATATTACAATAAAATTGGTATACACTAAAAATTAAAGTTGTAGAATAGATCTGCCCCGGGATTTTCTCCTCCAATTTCAGCATCAATTGTAACATTTTTTAGAATATGATATTCAACAAGAACTTTGTTATATGTAATATTGGTAGAATCCAATATGGACTCAGAAGTGCCTCTTTCGTATGCTATGTATAGATCTTGAGTGAGGTACTTTCCTATTTCAACATTTGTGCCCGAGATGCTCACCACATCAATTGATACGGCGCTGCCCAGCATGCTTTGCAACTGTGACGCTGCAATTCCACCCGCTAATCCTGAGGCTATACCCCCAGCAGCTGATCTTTCTCCAGAGCTAATATCACTAGAAGAAGCTCCAAAGACCAGATAAGACACTATATCTGTCTCTGACATGGAGGGATCGCTGGTTAGCTCTATCTTAGGCTCCGATGCTCGGCCCCCTATGTTGATATAAACATTTACATCTGCCACTTTGTACAGAGCAGTAATATCCAGGAAAGGATCTATCTCTTGCCCTCCGGAAAAGCTGACATTTCCCTCTTCTATCCTAAATAACTTTCCGAAATTCTCGTAAGTTCCCCGTATAACGCTGATCTCTCCAATTATTCTCACCGTTTGCTCGTATTTCTTCTGAATATCAAGATCGCCCCTCAATTCAATATTCGCTCCCTGACCCCTTACCCAGTTATTGTTTCGCATTGCTACCTGCAAGTTCAGAGCGACATTCTTATCAAAGTAGTTTTCTTCATCCCCGCTATCTACTACAAACTCATCCTGCTCAGCGTCGGCAAATTGAATTTCCGGTAATTCTTTTGGTTCATGGTCCGGTAGAGTGACTCTCAGCTTGGCTATTTCAATTTTCCCAGCTATATCAACTTTTTCACCTTCTCCTTTTATATTGAGATCACCGGTTAGTGCCGCTGAAATTCTCTCAGGTTTTATTAAAAGATTGTCCATGTTACCACTCAAGGTGTAGGAGAAAGTCGGTATATCCAGTTCTCCCTGAAAACTACCGGTACCGTTTCCGGTATTTAACTCCAAAGTCTGCAAAACCGCTTTTTGGCCGTTCATTACTATAAGCGCTTTAGGTATGCCAATATCGTTT
>DAOVUC010000239.1 GCA_030632765.1 Candidatus Dadabacteria bacterium | reverse complement strand
AGTCCTCATAGATAGAAGATCATAGGCCTTGGGAAGAACTGAGAAAAAAGATTTAAGAGAAGGTGGGTTTAACTTATTGAATAAATCAACGAGCTCTTCTCCCACATCCCTTGGTTTTCTGCCGAGCGCCAGCTCAACCCTTTCCTCAGTGCCAAAAAGGTTAATAGCTAGGGGAAATGAAGCGCCCCTTACATTTTCAAAGATAAGAGCAGGACCACCTTCCTTAACCACTCTATCGGCAATTTCAGTGATTTCTAAAATCGGGTCTACTTCCGCCTTAATATGTTTAACGTCACCGATCTTCTCTAAGTATGTAATGTATTCCTTCAGGTCGTAAAACTGCTTTTTAGCCATATTTAATCCCTTTCTACATAAATGTGAAATAAGGAGTGGTTATAAACAATATTAGTAAAAATGAAATTAGAAATTACTCTGGAAACTTGGTTAAGCTTCAAATCTTATAGAAATTTACTCTAATTCTTCGTGCCTCCATCCATTTCCCGTATTAACACCAATAACATTTAGAATTTTATCTACATAGCCTTCTATAAGATCGTTGACGTTTTCGGCTTTTAAATAATGAGGTGGGCTAATCGGCATTATAACAGCCCCTTCCCTCGAAAGTTTAAGCGCGTTCTCAAGTGCAATTGAGCTAAGCGGGGTTTCTCTAAGTGCAATCACGAGTCTTCTCCTCTCCTTAAGAGCCACTTGAGCAATCCTTGTTATAAGGGTGTCAGCGATACCGTTTGCAATCTTTGCAAGTGTAGATATAGAGCACGGAACTATAACAAGTGTATCAAAATGATTACTTCCTGAGGAAAAAGGCGCCCCTAAGTCGGAATCACTGTAAATATCATTTACCCACGGACGAAGCTCTTGGGCTTTAAGTCCGAGCTCTTCATGAAGTACTCTCTTTCCCCATTTACTTGCAATTAAATACTTCTCCCCGGGACACCTTCGGAGAAAATCAACGCCATAAGCTACCCCAGATGCACCAGTAAAGCCTACTATTGTTCTCATAATTAAGGTAAGTATATCCCAGAGAGCACAAAAAGGAAGATAGCAACCCCTATAAGGATATTGATTTTAAAAAAGGCAAGGTCAACATTCTCGGCCTTTCTATGTTCTAAAAATAGGAGAAAACCTATAACAGCTAAGAAAATACCCGCTACAATTGATTTAAACATCAAGAAAAACAAAAAAGCCGCAAAAAAGAATGCTGCCTGATGAAGAGCGCTAGAAATAATTAGGGCAATATCTCTCCCATAAACCGATACCATAGAGTAAATTCCGGATCTATTATCAAATTCTTCATCGAGAGTAGCATAAATAATATCGAACCCAGAGACCCAGCATAAGGTAAAAAGAGAAAGTACTACGGCGGGCAAAATTCCATTAAACGAGCACGTTACAGCGATCCAGCCCCCAAGCGGTGCCAGCGCAAGACCAAGCCCTACCCCTAAATGACAAAGTGGTGTGAATCGCTTCATCAATGGGTAAACAATAAAGACAACAAGAGGTATCGGGGAAAGATACAAAACTAAATCACAGATCAGATAAGCTGATACAAAGTAAGCTACAAGTCCTAGAACTGTTACGATGTACGCTTTGGACAAGCTGATCTTACCTGAGGACAACTCTCTATCTTCCGTGCGGGGATTAAGCGCATCTATGCTTCGATCTAGAATTCTATTTATTGCCAAAGCTGAAGTCCTCGCGCCTGTTCCCGCAAGAATAATTAAAACTAACAACTTCCAAGGAGGAAAGCCTTTTGCGGCTAGAAAGGTTCCGGCAAATATTAGCGGCAGAGAAAAGAGCGTGTGCTCAAATTTTATAAAGTTTGCGTAGTTCTTTAGACTATTCATCGAAGCTAATGGATTTTACCTGATAAATCATATGATTTGCTTTACTTTTACTTGTACTTCTATAGAATAACCAACTAACTCATTTGGGGTGATATGACATGTCGAGACCTGAGCTCGCTCAAAGAATTTCCGAAGACTTAACACAGGGAAATATTGAAGGGATCAGGGAAACTCTATCCAAAATACACCCTTCAGAAATAGCAAGCATTCTACAGTCTTTCGACCCCGATGATCATCCTAAGATCTTAGAGGCTCTGGATAACGAAACAGCGTCAGAAGTAATTTTAGAGCTTGATCCGGAACAGCGAGAAGATATCCTCGAGGATTTAGACGCAGAGAAGATCGCAGATATTGCGGACGAGATGGATTCGGATGACGCTGCCGACTTACTTGGCGAGCTTCCTGAGCAAACAGCTAAAACAGTTCTAGATAAGATGGACCCTGAAGAGGCAAAGGATGTAAAACCGCTTCTTCAATATCCGGATGATACAGCGGGCGGTATAATGCAGACCGAGCTTGTAAAGGTCAGTCAAAACTCTACAGTCCGCGATACAATCAACTGGATAAGACAAATCGCAGATGAAGTAGAAGACTTTCATTTGATATTCGTAACTGACGAGTATAACAAGCTATTGGGACAAATCTCACTATCCAAACTAGTTCTAGCCACACCCAGCACCAAGGTGACAAGTATTATGGAGCCTGTGGAAGTTACAGTCACGCCTTATATCGATCAGGAAGAAGTTGCAAAAATATTCCAAAAATATGACATATTATCACTTCCCGTAATTGATGGAAGGGGAGTGTTGGTTGGCAGAATTACAGCTGACGATGTACTAGATGTTATAACCGAGGAAGCATCAGAGGATATGCTGCAAATGGCGGGAGTTGGAGACAGTCTGCATCCGATATATACACCTACGAAGACGAGGATACAACTAAGAGCCCCTTGGCTTTTGCTGACATTAATAGGGGAGTTATTCATAGCATTTATAATCGTATACGCATTTCAGCCGACTCTTGAGAAAGTCGCTATATTGGCAGCTTTCATACCTGCAATTATGGCTATGGGCGGGAACGTCGGGCTTCAAACTACGACAATTATCGTAAGAAGTCTTGGAATGGGAACAATTAAGGTAAATCAGATGTTTAAGTTAGTAATTTCTGAAATGAAAGTAGGTCTTGCCCTGGGGTTAATATGCGGAATTATTGCAGCTTTGATAGGCGCTCTAATAAGCTATAATCAGCCCGAGGTAGCAAGGCTTGCTCTAGCCGTATTTATCGCGATGGTTTCTGCAACTCTGGCGACATCTTTTATAGGTGTGGCGGCTCCGCTTGTCCTTCACAGACTGGATTTTGACCCCGCAGCCGCTTCAGGCCCTTTCCTCACTATGTTTAACGACATATTCGGCTCAGTCTTCTACCTATTTATCGCCATGCTGATTTTGTAGTCTTAAGTCCCCTCATTCTCCTGCCATATTATCGAAGCAGGAAGCTACAGATGTCTGATTACCTAGTGGTAAACCCGGGAAATTATATCAAAATAGATAAATAATATTAATCAGATAGCTATTATTTATAGCCAAACATTCACTTTTAGGGAATAATATGCATTCTATGAACACTTCTGAAGCCCTTTTACTTCGTAAAACTCCTTATCGTGACGCAGATT
>DAOVUC010000235.1 GCA_030632765.1 Candidatus Dadabacteria bacterium | reverse complement strand
TACGGAGCGGATAATAATATTTGGAGATTTAAATGAAAAAAGACGGTTATAACGTTGCTATTGTAGGCGCTAGTGGTGCAGTAGGTCAGGAAATGATGGGAATACTAGAAGAGAGGAATTTTCCTGTTAGAGAGATAAAGCTTCTTGCATCTGAAAGATCAGCCGGAAAAGAATTGGAATACAAGGGTAATAAAATTAAAATTGAGAAGTTGGGTGAGAATTCGTTTGAAAACATAGATATTGCTCTATTTTCTGCAGGTTCGTCAAGGAGCAGAGAATTCGCACCAATCGCTGCTCAGTCTGGAGCAGTGGTCATAGATAACAGCTCCGCCTTCAGGATGGAGGAGGACGTACCGCTTGTAATACCTGAAATTAACCCACACGCTGTGGCTAGATATAAAAACAGAGGGATAGTAGCCAACCCTAACTGTACTACTGCTGTTACATTAATGGCATTAAAGCCCCTTCACGATTTAGGCAATATAAAAAGGGTAATAGCTTCAAGCTACCAGGCAGTCTCAGGAGCAGGTGCTCAGGCAATTGAAGAACTCCGCAATCAAACTCTTGCATGGGCAAACTCAGAAGAAATTCACTCAGAGACTTTTCCACATCAGATTGTATTTAACGTCCTTCCTCAAATTGATAGCTTTCTTGATAACGGCTATACAAAAGAGGAGATGAAGCTTCATAATGAGACTAGAAAGATTCTTGAAAGCAATGAAATTGCCCTCACCGCAACTACAGTAAGGGTGCCTGTGTTCCGCGCCCATTCGGTTGCAGTTAATATTGAAACTGAAAAGAAAATATCAGTAAGTGAAGCAAAAGAAGCTCTTAACAGCTTTCCCGGGATAAAAGTGGTTGATGAACCCGGAGAATTGAAATACCCTATGCCTATAGATGCCGCGGGAACAGATGATTGTATAGTTGGAAGAATTAGGGAAGACTATACTGTAGCCAACGGTCTTAGCTTTTGGGTAGTAGGGGACCAACTAAGAAAAGGGGCTGCGCTCAATGCAGTTCAAATTGCCGAGCTTCTAATCGGAGACTATATATAATGACAATTGTAAATGCGATTAAAGATTTCGTGGGCGGCTTAGTTACACATAATTACACAGAGCTTCCACAGAGAATTCAAACAGGTCTTAACAAATACTTAAAAGACGATGAAGAGATATTATTAACTCTTATGGATTACAGGACCATATACAGGGCCCCAAAGTTCATAGATAGTAACACTTTTTATAACTCCTGGTTTGTACTTACAAACCATAGAATTATAATCGCGAGAAATTCTTCTACATTCAAAAGATTTAGAGATATACCTCTTTCGGATATTACTCAGATTTTCTATGAATTAGATAACACTGAACCTAAAATATCTATTACAACGCCTGGAAAAGAAGATATAATTGAATTCATGAAAGCGGCATCAGTTCATTGTGAGGGTTTGGAAAAAGTAATAGATAGTGCCATAGAAAACGCAAAATCACGAAAACTACGCGCTGGAAAAGATGATTTTGTTCTCTGCAGTAAGTGCGGGAGCCAAGTACTCAGCGAAAGCAAATACTGCTCTGAGTGCGGATCCAGACTAGGCGCTTTTTAACAAAACAAACTTTATACACATAAAGTGAATTCCTTGATTTACCCCTGAGCTTAAATATACTGAACGTAGAGGAGATTTCTTATGATTCACGGCTCAATTGTTGCAGGTTCAATTGTTGCGATAGTAACCCCCTTTAGAAACGGCAATATTGACGAAGATGCATTTAAAGATCTAATAGAATTTCAGATTGAAAATGGGACCCATGGAATTGTTCCATGTGGTACCACCGGGGAATCCCCTACTCTATCCCATGAGGAACATGAATATGTAATTGAGTTAACAGTTAATGCTGTGAATAAAAGGGTACCGGTAATAGCGGGAACAGGATCCAATAGTACAAAAGAAGCCATAAGACTAACACGTTTTGCAAAGGAAATAGGAGCAGATGCTACACTTTTAGTGGTTCCATATTATAATAAGCCTACTCAAGAGGGGCTTTACCTGCACTTTAAGCAGATTGCCTCTCAGGTAGATATTCCTATTATTCTGTATAACATCCCGGGAAGAGCGGGTGTTAATATCGCTCCTGAAACAATTGCAAGACTCGCAAGAGACTTTAAGAATATCATAGGGGTAAAAGAAGCCACCGGATCAATCCCACAGGCCAGTAAAATACTTCATCTCTGCGGTATGGATTTCGTTCTACTATCAGGAGAGGACGGCATTAATTTCCCTCTTCTCGCCATAGGCGCAAAGGGCTTTATTACAGTTACAGCGAATATCGCCCCTAAAAATGTATCCGATCTTTATAATCATTTTAATAATGGAGAGTTTGAAAAAGCCAGGGATCTGCACTATAAGCTCCTGCCGTTAAACGAGGCCCTTTTTATC
The DNA here is from genome assembly GCA_030632765.1 of Candidatus Dadabacteria bacterium. Classification (GTDB taxonomy): domain Bacteria; phylum Desulfobacterota_D; class UBA1144; order Nemesobacterales; family UBA2774; genus CR02bin9. Next base: position 1,185 of record DAOVUC010000235.1, on the reverse strand, counting down.
GAAACCAATCCTATCCCTGTAAAAGCAGCGCTTAGTATGATGGATAAAATCAATTATGAATACAGACTTCCTCTTTCTGAAATGGCACCTGAGAACTATGAAGAACTTAAGACGGCGCTCTTGGATTACGGACTGATTGGCTAGGCAATATGATTTAGAATTGGAATTCAGACTTACCTGATTCCCTTTTAATTCTTCTGCGGTTAATATCTTTTTAATCCTAAGATAAGCAAACTTTTTTAATTGGAGAAAGATTTGAGCCCTCCTAACCTTGAATTTGAAAAAAAAATATGGGCTAAGGGGAGAATCCCCGCAGGGATTGATGAAGCAGGAAGGGGGCCTCTTGCGGGACCCGTCGTTGCAGCAGCGGTGGTTCTTCCGGATGACTGCAAAATAGACGGACTTGATGACTCAAAGAAGCTATCTCCTTCAAAGAGACAAGCAATTTTTGATGAGATCAAAAAAGTAGCTATCTCTTATGCTGTAGCAATTGTGGAGCCAGGGGAAATAGATAGGATTAATATATTACAAGCGGCGCTTCTGGCAATGGAGATGTCAGTTAAGAAGCTTACCACCAAGCCAGATTATTTGCTTATTGACGGGAACCAAAAAACTTCACTTTTACTCATTCAGGAAACAATTGTGAAAGGAGACTCCAAATCGTGCTCAATTGCGGCTGCATCTATTTTAGCTAAAGTCACAAGGGACACTATAATGGAGGAGTACCACTCAATATACCCCGAATACAACTTTAAGAGCCATAAGGGCTATCCGACAAAAGAACACTACCAAGCGCTTAGGGAACATGGCCCCTGCCCCATCCATAGAAGGAGCTTTAGGGGGGTTCTTTAGAATACCGTTTGATTATTCCACAACTGTTACAGACTCAATCACTATTTGTTCTTTAGGGACATCCCCAGGACCTACTTGAACTACTGCAATTGCGTCAACAACATCCATGCCGTCCACAACCTTCCCGAAAACCGCATAGCCAAAGTCTCTGCGGCCGTGATCTAAGAACGCATTGTCCGCATGGTTAATAAAGAACTGAGAAGTGGCGCTGTCCACAACACCCGTGCGCGCCATTGCTATAGTGCCTCTTTCGTTCTTAAGACCATTATCCGCCTCATTTTTAATCTGCGCATTAGTAGGTTTTTGCTGCATATCCGGAGTAAAACCACCGCC
>DAOVUC010000284.1 GCA_030632765.1 Candidatus Dadabacteria bacterium | reverse complement strand
TGTCCGGCAAAACACGCCTTCTTGACAAAAGGACCGGTATCCGTTATCTGAACCTAAGTCGTCGGTTGCCGCAGTATGGTCGCTGATTGATATCCGCCCCTACTACTCTACTATCTCTACTACATATTGGAATTCTTCCTGCTACGGTACACAACTTTAAATTTCCCCTCATATGATTTAAGAAAGAGCATATCCTCAATCCCTTCTCTTACCTGTTCAACTTTTATGCTTTTAACACCTTCGTACTGAACATAAGCAACATCGGGATGGATGCCCTTTTCTATTTTTTTACACGAATTGCATTCACATGTTCCGAAATCAGAGTTAGTAGTATTAGACAAGTTTCTGTTCTTGCAATTTAGAAGTTTTGCGAACTCAAGCGCGATCAGCTTTTTCCCTATACCGTCCGGACCTGAGAACAAATATGAATGAGATACAATATTCTCCCTTTCAGCTCGCATAAGGATTTTTTTCTGAAAATCGTGACCTATTATTTTATTGTTTAACATTCTTCCCGTTTTCTAAAATACAAAAGAGTAAACCCTCTCCCGGTTTAGTATTAAGAGGGTATTAATTCTAGAATGAAATTCTTTATATCCTCATGTATTTCTAAAATTTCTCTATCAGCATTTATTTTTTTGATTCTATGGGGCTCCCTCTTGGCAATAAGCATGTAGCCCTGTCTTATCAACTCGTGAAACTCCAAAGGCTCCTCGTCCATTTTAGTAATTTCTCCTCTAGTTTGCAGTCTAGAGAGGCCCGCTCTGACGGGGAGATTCAATAGAAAAGTGACATCAGGAATTAGATCAAGCGTAGATGCTACCGCAATCTTGTTAACTAATCTTTTATCGAGTTTTCTGCCGTATCCTTGATAAACAACCGTAGAATCAAAATACCTATCACAAATTACAATCTCACCGTTTTGAAGTTTCGGTTTTATAAAATCCCTAACATGCTGCGCTCTATCCGCACAGAAAAGACAGAGTTCGGAAAAAGGGTCTAGCTCCAGATCCCTCTCATCCAATATTATCTTCCTCATGAGCTCTCCGAAGCTACCCCATCCGGGTTCTCTTGTGAGAGTTACTTTATGACCAATTTTAGTAAGAAGTTCGGCTAGAAGCTTTGCTTGAGTGCTTTTCCCGCTACCTTCTACGCCTTCAAATGTTATAAACATATCTGGATTTACCTTCGGATATATGAATTAGTGAAGAGATATATAACTGCATAATTTGACTTTGCTGCCGGCAATATTGAGCTCAAAATCACTTGCAAATCCTACCATAATAGTGGCAGCAGATACAAGGCGTACTCAGCTTTCAAGTCCCAGTGCTTTCCTTAGGCTCTTAAGCTCTCTATTAGTTAAATCTCTCCATTCTCCTCTTTCAACATTTCCTATTCTTAGAGGCCCTACCGATATTCTTCTAAGCTGTCTTACAGGATGCTTAAACTCAGCAAAAAACCTTTTAACTAAATGATTGCGGCCTTCATGAAATGAAATCTCTACTATGCTTGAAGTTTTATCTGTTTTTAGAATCTTTAGGGAATCGGGCTTTGCGTAACCGTCTTCAAGCTCTACCCCCTTTTGCATCCGCAAACACTTTTCTTTGTTAATATTACCTTTCACTACAGCCGAATATACCTTGGTCAGCTCAAAACTGGGATGTAGAATCCTATTGGCCAGTTCTCCATCATTTGTTAAGACTAATAAACCTTCTACATCGTAGTCGAGTCTACCGACTGGATAGACTCTTTCCGGAATTTTCGCAATGAATTCCTGTATAGTCCTTTTGTCATCCTGCCCTTTACCAAGAGCTGTAATATAGAGTTTTGGTTTGTTAAAAATTATATATCTGTTTCGCTCAGGTTTTATTACAATACCACGAACTTGAACTACATCATTCTCCGGATCAATAGTGCATCCAAGATTCCTTTCTGTCATACCGTTAATGCTTACCGCTCCTTTTTTGATTAGCTCGTCTGCATTCCTTCTGGACGATATACCACACATGGAGAGATATTTATTTAGTCTTATTTTCAATTGGATTCCGGTTGAAAAAATATATTAGATACGTGAAAAAAGAATCGATGTTCTTGTTTAGTATTTATCTTGCAAAAAGCGCTTCCCTTTTTGCCCAGAAGGTTACATTCTGTCCCCTTAGGCCAAATTTAACATAGCCCCCACCTTTATCTTGCATAAAAGCCTTCTCATTCCCTGAGAGTTTCACACATTTCTTGTCATCTGTGACAATCTGCTCTGCTAATTCGAGCTTGTGCTCACCTACAACCTGATAATACTTTTCTATAGCAATCTTGTGGTAACGAGCAGGATATCCTGCCTCAGTAAAACATTCTCTATGCTGAAAATCACATGTGGATTTTACAGCATACGTGTAATGTATCGGTGTTAAAAATGTAACAAGAAAGAAAGCCGCGATTAATAAGCGGCTTATTAATCCTGAGTATTTAAATCGTAATCTTATTGATGATTTCATATCTACAAACTCCTTATTTATAAGCAAATTGTATTTATCTCGGTCCCATATCTTGCCGTTTATATCCATCTGGCGGCTCAAGGTCTGCAGGATTTAAATTTACTTTTTTGGACGATACAAAGTTTGACTCGCTCTCAATCTTACCGTTTAAATAATCTATAGTCTGCACGGGAAATCCGTTTAGCTTC
>DAOVUC010000191.1 GCA_030632765.1 Candidatus Dadabacteria bacterium | reverse complement strand
GATACAATAAGACCCGAAAATGGAGTAAATAAGGATCTGCAATTCGAGGATAATAATATCGTTAGAGAGCTTTATGGGCAGCATAACGAAAACCTGAAGGAAATAGAAAATCTCTACGGAATAAGGATTCATTCAAGGGGTGGGAAATTAAGTCTTGAAGGGGAAAATCGTGAAGTTGAATCGGCCTATAAATTTTTAAATAAGATTTATAGTCTCATGGAGAAAGGCTATTCGCTTGATCCGGGCGATCTTGAGTTGGCCTCTAGGATTGTAGATGAAAATAATATTCAGCTTGAGGATATATTTTTAGATACTGTATGCGTCTCGACCAGAAAAAAGATTATAGCTCCAAAGAGTTTAAACCAAAAACTCTATATCGAGTCGATAAGAAAGCACGACATAGTTTTTGGGGTCGGTCCTGCAGGGACAGGTAAAACCTATCTTGCTATGGCAATGGCGGTATCGGCATTAGTAAATAGAGAAGTCAACAGAATTATACTAACTAGGCCCGCTGTTGAAGCTGGTGAGAAATTAGGTTTCCTGCCGGGTGACCTCTCACAAAAAGTGGACCCCTATTTAAGGCCTCTACTTGATGCTCTGTATGACATGATGGATTACGATAAAGCTTCAAGATTAATTGATAAAAATGCCATTGAGGTAGCGCCTTTGGCATTCATGAGAGGAAGAACTTTAAATGACGCGTTTGTTGTGCTTGATGAAGCGCAGAATACCACTCCGATGCAGATGAAGATGTTTTTAACAAGACTGGGTTTTAACTCAAAAGCAGTCATAACGGGGGACACGACCCAAATAGATCTAGGTGGGGAGGAGAAATCGGGGCTGCTTGAAGCTGAATCACTCTTTAAGAAAATAGATGGGATATCTTTTGTGTATTTTTCTAAAAATGACGTTGTAAGGCATCCTCTAGTGAGACATATAATAGAAGCATATGAACAAAAGTCTTAGACGTTATGTTATAATTCAAACGAAGCAGGTATTTTGCTTGGAGGCACTAATGAAAGGTAATTTATATATATTTATTTTTATCGCTGCTCTTTTTCTCACTCTAACTTCCTGTACACATCAGTGGCAGGATCCTGATACTTCCTTGGCCACTCAGAGCATAAGCATAGCTAGTCTTATATCGAGTAGAGATGCTTATGACAGCTCCGGGGTGTCCCTTATAGGGAAGGTTTGGAATTTGCAGGTCGGCAGTACAAAAAGTCAAAATGATAATGTTATGGAAGAGACTTATACAACCTTTATACTAGCGGATAGAATGGGCACCGGAGTAGATGTTTATGCGCCTGGAGAAGTACCTATTGCAGAGGGTGATTTTGTAAGGGTTGTAGGAATTTATAGGAAAGAATTCCAAAATACGGGAGATTATTTTTCAAATGTAGTTGACGCTGTTCGGATAGAAGAGTGGAATCCGGGTTTTAATTACTGGATTCGAGAATTTGAATTTGATTAAGATAATTTAGATGTGAAAGACGGATTACGAGAAAATTTCATTTAGAAATATAATCTTTTCTCTCGAAGGTCCTAAAGAGACGGTATATATAGGAACGCCTGTAATTTCTTCTAACTTTTCCAAGTATTTTCTGGCTTGTATCGGAAGCTCCGATATGTCTTTGGCCTCGGATATATCCTCTTTCCAGCCTTCCATTTCCTCATAGACAGGGTCTATTTCTTTTAATACTTGGTTATTGGATGGAAATGAAGTTAGCTCCTTACCATTATAACGGTAACCGACACAGATATTTATTTTCTCAAATCCCGATAAAACATCAAGCTTTGTAATCGCAAGCCATGAAATTCCATTTATCTGAGCCGCGTATTTAAGTGCAAAGGCATCAAACCACCCGCATCTCCTTGATCTGCCGGTCGTAGCGCCAAATTCTCCACCCGCTTGTCTTAGTTTCTCACCCAATTCACCTGAGATCTCAGTAGGAAACGGTCCTTCTCCGACCCTGGTTGCATAGGCTTTAGAAATACCTAAAACTGTATCAATTTTAGTGGGACCAACTCCGGTACCGATTGATGCTCCTCCGGAGCCTGAGCTTGATGATGTAACGTAGGGATAAGTGCCAAAATCTATATCTAAGAGCGCTCCCTGAGCTCCTTCGAATAGTATATTCTGACCGTTGGAAATAGAATTATTAAGTAGGGTTGATACATCGCACGAAAATCTCTTAAGCTCCCTGCCGTATACAACATACTCCTGGAAAATTTCTTCAAAATTTAGCGGATTCCCTCCAAGCACTTTAGTCAGATATGCATTCCTTTCTTCAAGGACATCTTTTAATCTGGCTGAAAGTGAATCGGGGTCGATAAGATCAGCAAACTTAATTCCTCGTCTAGCTGCTTTATCCTCATAGACAGGACCGATTCCTCTACCTGTGGTTCCGATTTTTCCTTTTCCGTTCATGGACTCACGCGCCAAGTCTATCTCTCTATGGTAGGGCATGATCACGTGCGCTCTATCGCTTATTTTAAGATTTTTTTCATTCGCGCTGTATCCAGCGGATTCTAATTCGTTTATTTCTTGCAAAAGAACTTTGGGGTCTATGACTACGCCATTGCCAATAACAGATAGTTTGTCTTCTCTCAGTATGCCGGAAGGTAAGTGATGGAGAATAACTTTTTCATCTCCGATAACTATTGTGTGTCCTGCGTTATTTCCACCCTGGTATCTGACTATTATGTCGACCTTCTCTGATATAAGGTCCACAATCCTTCCCTTGCCCTCGTCTCCCCATTGAGCGCCAATTACTACTACATTCGGCATTTCTAAATTCCCCCTTTAAGAAGTTCTTCAAGGTTCGAGAACTCTTTAGTGGAACCCCTTCGGGATTCTATCAATTTTAGTTTCCTCGGAGTCTCCAAAAGAATTACTCCGTAAAAGTTAGAGGAGCGGTTTTCTTTAATTCTAAGCTCTCTTTGTTTAGGGCTTAAATTTAAATCCAGGACAACTTTAAAACCGCTTGATCTGAGCCATTCGGTAAGATGTATTGCTTCGCGTCTTAAAGATGATTTTTTTGGAATTACAACAAAATGAAGCTGGTTATTCTCAAGGTTGCTTTTAGAATAATCTAATAGTGATTCAACATCTACTGCAAACCCTGTTGCGGGGGCTTCATACCCATAATTGCCCATTAATTCATCATACCTTCCACCCCTGATTAAAGGGTTGGGCATTAAATGAGACATTATTTCAAATGTAACGCCTGTATAGTAATTAAATCCTCTTAACTCAGCCAAGTCTATGTTAATTTCACAGTCCAGTTGATAGTCGTTGACTACACTTAAAACATTTTCCAGTTCTTTTATATATTTTTTTATTGATACGATCTTCTTTGCTTCTTCTAATACTTCTTTTCCACCATAGAGATTGGGCAAACAAATTATAGCTTCTTTAACATTTTTAGGAGCCTTAGATTTTTGGATGGCGTTTTCTAGGGCTTCCTGATCCTTTTTTTTGATCGCATCTTCGACTTCTTCTCGAAGATCGCCCGTTTTTTCTAGTAAACTTCTTGCAATCCCAGTATGCCCAATGTCGAGTACAAGTTTCTTTATCCCCGAGCGGCCGAGTGATTTAATACCTAGCGCGATAATTTCACCATCAGCTTCAGCAGAGTTGAGGCCTATAAGCTCACACCCGACTTGAAAGATCTCTCTCTCTTTTCCACTTCCTTTTTCTTCAAACCTTACAACTCTTCCATTATAACAAAGCCTTAAAGCTGAGGGAATATCCTTTAGTTGTGTTGCGACTATTCGCGCAACTTGGGGAGTTATATCAGGTCTGAGTGCGACAATTTCTCCAGTAGAAGGGTCAACGAACTTCATTACTTTACTCTTGAGGTCCTCCCCCAGTCCTACTGAAAGTGGCCCAAGATATTCAAAAAGAGGAGTAATGATTTTTCTGTAGCCCCATCTTGAAAATTCTTCAAGTAAACCGTCTTCAATTCTCCTGAGTTCCTCTGCTTTTTCAGGAATATAATCCTTAACTCCTTGTGGATGACTTAGACGATTTACCATTTAAAATTTGACCTGTGTTACCGAAATAATATCGGATAGATTTGATATTTGTTTAATTACCTCTACCGGGACGGGGGAGTCTACACTAGTAAATACAATTGCCCTTCCGCCAATAGATTCCCTTCCCAAGTGAAGTCGCCCTATATTAACTCCATTATCACCAAGCATAGAGCACATATTTCCTATAAATCCTGGTTTGTCGTTATTTTCACTAACCAGCATATAACCTTCAGGAACAATGTCAATCGTAACCCCATTGACTCTTACTATTCTGGGCTCTTCTTTTCCAAAGATCGTGCCGGATACTTTCTTCTCACCTT
>DAOVUC010000139.1 GCA_030632765.1 Candidatus Dadabacteria bacterium | reverse complement strand
TCTTGAAGAGCTAAGAAAGGCCTTCAGGTTCAAACTTCCTGGCAAGAGAAGGGAGTATCTGGTAGAAGGAGGTCGCTCAAAGCCTAGGCCTGGTTCAAATAATGCTCGTACTAATACTCAAAGAGAAAGAACTGCAAATAAGGGCTTTAGGAGTAATTTGAGATCGACCCCATCTTCAACTGGAGGAGATGTCACTGCTGATATTGTCCCATTTTCTGCAAAATCCTCAAAACGTGTTATTAAAATTGGTGAATCGATTAATGTAGGTGAGATTGCTAAGTTGATGAGTGTTAAGGCAGGAGAATTAATTAGAAAACTTATAACTATGGGTGTTGCTGCCACAATAAATCAAACCATCGATCATGAAACAGCCATTCTGCTTGCAGAAGAGTTTGGTTTTGAAGTAGTTGTCGACATTTTTGAAGAAGAAGATCTACTTCTAGAGGCTCAGATTGATACCACTGAAAATGAACTTTTTCCACGCCCCCCTGTAGTTACTGTCATGGGACACGTGGATCATGGAAAAACGACACTTCTGGATACGATTAGAAAGGCCAAAGTAGTTGAGGGTGAGGCTGGGGGAATTACACAACATATTGGAGCATATTCCGTAGAAGTTAAGGGCAAGACAGTCGCATTTGTCGATACCCCTGGACATGAAGCCTTTACAGCAATGAGGGCCCGTGGAGCAAAGGTTACAGATGTTGTAATTCTTGTTGTTGCCGCAGATGATGGTGTTATGCCTCAAACAGTTGAGGCTGTAAATCATGCCAAGGCAGCTGAAGTACCTATAATAGTCGCAATAAACAAAATAGATAAACCTGATGCTGAACCTGAAAAAATTAAACGTGAACTTTCCGAAATAGGACTTCTTTCGGAAGACTGGGGCGGCGATACTCTTTTCGCGGAGGTTTCTGCTAAACAAAATACAGGTATTACAGAATTGTTAGAGCTTATTTTACTCCAAGCCGACATACTTGAGCTCAAAGCTGATATAGAGAAAAGAGCTAATGGTTTTGTTATCGAGGCTATATTGGATAAGGGTAGGGGGCCGGTTGCTACTGTAATTGTTAGCGAAGGAACTCTTCGAGTTGGAGATATTGTTCTGGCTGGAACAACTTATGGAAGGGTTAGGGCGCTTACTGACGATAAAGGGGAAAGGATAAAAGAGGCAGGTCCATCAATTCCGGTTGGGATAATGGGTCTTTCCGGAATCCCTCAGGCTGGAGATCGTTTTTATGTAGTTGAAGACGAGAAGGCGGCTAAAGAAGTAGTTGCTCATAGAGAAACAAAGCAAAGAGAGACAGTAGCGGCTAAGGTAAGAAAACCTTCACTTGAGAATTTATTTGAAGCACTTGAGGAAGAAGAGGCGAAAGAGCTTGCATTAATAATAAAAGCTGATACTCAGGGATCGGTAGAGGCAGTTAGGGAGTCGATAACCAAATTAAGCACTGATAAATGCCTGGTTAAGATAGTTCACACCGGAGTTGGAGGTATAAACGAAACTGATGTAATTCTAGCCAGCGCCTCTAATGCAATCATTGTTGGATTCAACGTCAGGCCTGATGTGAATGCTCTCGAATTATCTGAGAGAGAAGGCATTTCTCTTGAACTACATACTATAATATACAATTTGATAGATAGAGTCAGAGGCGCCATGGAAGGGCTTTTGGATCCTATCATACAGGAAAAGATTACGGGTCATGCTGAGATTAGGGAAACTTTTCATATCTCAAGAATCGGCACTATCGCCGGCTGTATGGTGAATGACGGAAAAGTTGCCAGGGATAGCAATGTTAAGATTTTAAGAGACAGTGTTGTAATATTTGATGGAAAACTCTCGTCCCTTAAACGTTTTAAAGATGATGCAAAAGAAGTAAATGCGGGCTATGAATGCGGGATAACTATTGAACGGTTTAACGATCTTAAGGTAGGAGATACTTTTGAATTCTATATGTTTGAAGAATTTAAACAAGAGCTTTAAATACTAAATGGTGATAGGAATAGTACGAATTGATTTATATATGCATGGCAACAGATCGCTTAAAGATAAAAGGCAGACCCTAAAAAGCTTGATTCACAGAGCAAAATCCAGATATAACAACATTTCAATTGCTGAAGTAGACTCAAATGATCTTTTGCAAAAAGCTACGATTGGAATCTCATTCGTTAGTAATGATAAACGTCATGTGAATTCTATGCTTGATCAGGTTGCAGGCTTTATAGAATCAACGGGAGTTGTTCAAATGGGAAGCCGCGAGCTTGAAATAATAAATTTTTAGAGGGAGTTTTATTTGCCACCCACTTTCAAAAGGGCAGCCAGGATTTCGGACTTAATTATTAAAGAAGTATCTCAAATGATCGTTAAAGGTGAGATTAAAGACCCGCGTGTTAGCTCAGCTTTTATTACTGGTGCAAAAGTATCGGATAATTTAAGCGTTGCAAATATATTTTTTTCTGTTCTGGAGGACTACGCGGATAAAAATGAGGTCCTAAAAGGCCTTGAAAGCGCAAAGGGGTTTATAAAGACGAGGCTTTCGAAGAAATTGAAAATGAGAAAAATTCCTGATCTGCAGTTTAAGTTCGATACGGCTCTTGAAACTGCTTATAGAGTGGATGAGGTTCTTAGGGAGATTGGTTCTGATGAATGAGCTTGAGAAGGTTCTCAATTTAATAGGAGAATCCAACAGAGTGCTTATTACCTCTCATCAAAATCCTGATGGCGATGCCTTAGGCTCAATGCTGGCCCTAGGGTTGGGGCTCGAAAAAATTGGGAAAGACGTTGTATTCTACAGTAAAGATGGTGTGCCCGAAATTTTAGAATTTCTCCCACATTCAGATAAAATCGTCAGTTCTCTTGATGAAATTGAAGCTCCTTTTGATATTGCTTTTGCAGTTGACTGCACAGCCACGAGCAGAGCTGGGGCAAAATTTGAAGAATATGCAAAGTCTGAGAATTGCAAGAATGTCGTGATTGTAGATCACCATGAGACTGGTAGTTCTTCTGGTGATCTACATCTTCTAGATCAAAATGCTTCTTCAACAGGGATAATAATTTACAGAATTTTAAACTCACTCGATATAGAATTAGATAAATCGATTTCAGAGAATATATATATAACCATAGTGAGTGATACAGGTTCATTTAGTTATTCAAACACAAATTCAGACACCCTAAGAATAGCGGCTGAATTAGTTGATATTGGAGTAGACCCTTCTAAAATATCCCAGGCTCTTTATGAAAATGAGCCCTTAAGGAAGATTGAACTTCTTAAACTGGTTATACCAACTTTAGATATTACTGAAGATAAAAAAATTGCATCTATTTTTGTAGATAAGGATATGTTTCAGGAAACTGGTGCTACAAGGGAAGACACCGAAGGCATGGTAAATATTCCACGTAGTATAAAGGGGGTCGAAGTTGCTATATTATTCAGGCAAGAGGGAGATTCGGAGTGGAAAATAAGTCTCAGATCTAAGGGGAGTGTAAATGTGGCAAAGATTGCGGAGGGTTTTGGCGGCGGAGGTCATGCGGGAGCTGCAGGGTGCTCACTTGAGGGTAATATTGCAGATGTCAAAACTAAGGTAATTAGCACGATCAAAGAGGGTCTCAGATGAACGGTGTAATTGTTCTTGATAAACCCAAGGGCCTCACCTCTCATAAGGCCGTATCAGAGGTGAATAAAATTATTAAGGCCAAACGTGCCGGGCATACCGGTACCCTTGATCCCTTCGCCACAGGAGTATTGCCTATTTGTTTTAATAAGGCTACAAAAATAATTCAGTATATGAAGAATGATTTTAAGAAATATGAAGCGCTCATTCATCTTGGAATATCTACCGACACGCTGGACAATACTGGGCAGGTTCTAAAGGAGCTCAATCCTGGAATTTTAAATAAAAATGATATAATTGGTGCATTTTCTAAATATAAGGGTAAAATTAATCAAATTCCTCCCATGTTTTCAGCCATAAAAAAAAATGGTGTTAGGCTTTATGAATTAGCGAGGAAAGGAATAGAGGTTGAAAGGACTCCAAGAGAAGTAACTATAAATCAATTGGAGCTCTTGGAGTTTAATCCGCCGTTTATTAGATTTATGGTAGAATGTTCCCGGGGCACTTATATTAGAGTACTTGCATCGGACATTTCCAATGATCTGGGATGCGGTGGACATTTAGAAGAGCTTAGAAGAATCCAAAGTGATGGATTTACGATAGGTGAAGCTGTAACAATAGAAGATATTAAAAGTGGGCATATTGAATTAAAATCATTAAATGATGTCCTCTCACATATAAAAGAGGTAAAAGTCTCTTCTGATTTGGCCAGTCAAATCAGGCTGGGCAAGCAAATTAAGAAATCTCATATGAATTTAAACGACCTCCCAGACTTTGAAGCTGGAGATCATTTAAAGATATATCAGAATTTGAGTTTGGTTTCTATAACTCAGGCCAATGTAAATTCATATGAGCTTGGGGATTTGGATGACCAAACAATTATTTTTAAATTACTCAGAGTATTTAACTAGCCACGCCGGAGTTAAATGAATCTGGGTATTTTTTGCCAAATTATAGAAAATAAGAAGGAGGCAGTTAAATGGCGCTTGATACAGAGGATAAATCTCAAATAATCAAGGAGTTTGCAGTTCATGACAAAGATGTCGGCTCTCCTGAGGTTCAGGTTGGCATTCTTTCTCGCAGAATTGCGGATCTCACGGTTCATATGAGTAATGCACCCAAGGATTTTCATTCCAGACGTGGACTTGTACTCCTTGTTGCCAGAAGAAGAAGGTTATTGAATTACATTAAAAAGAACAGCCCGGAAAAGTATCCAGGGCTTATACAAAGACTCGGACTGAGAAAGTAGGGTTAAGGAGGAAGTATATTGATTAATCAACCAAAGAAGGTTGAAGCCCAGTTATTTGGTACAACCTTTGGGCTTGAAACTGGAAAACTCGCGAAACAGACCAGCGGCTCTGTGTTGGCACGCTATGGAGATACTGTAGTGCTTGCTACTCTTGTTGCTGCGAAGGAAAAAACAGAAGGTGAGGATTTTTTACCATTAACTGTTAATTATCAAGAAAAATCTGCTGCCGCCGGAAAGATACCGGGGGGATTTTTTAAAAGAGAAGGAAGGCCTAATGAAAAAGAAGTTCTAACTTCTAGACTTATAGATAGACCAATTAGACCGTTAATTCCAAAAGACTTTACGTATCAGACTCAAATAATCATCACGGTTTTCTCCGCGGATGCTGACTATGATCCTGATGTATTATCCGTAACCGCGGCGTCAGCGGCGCTTACGG
>DAOVUC010000062.1 GCA_030632765.1 Candidatus Dadabacteria bacterium | reverse complement strand
GCATCCCCTCCTCCACTATTAATACAGCCTTCTTATCCCTAAGGAACAGAATGATTTCCTCAGGCACCAAGGGGTATGTAACATTAAGGTTTAGTATGGGAAGTCTCGCCTCACCATACAAGTTTGCCTCCCCTAAGTTATAGAGACACCGCATTAGGGAGTTATAAATCATTCCGTGAGTTATGATTCCTATCGAACTCTCGTCCCCATCAAAAAATTCATTAAGCTTATTATCTAGAATATATTTCTGTGCAGCGGGAAGGCGTTCATTATATTTCTTCTTCTCATGTTCGAACGTAAATGGAGGCAGAGGTATAGTCTCTAAGTCGGTTGTCAGGTCATCAAGCTTGTTCAACATGCTAATCTGTGCTTCCTTATTATCTCCGCATTTCATCTTGTTCATTATATGCGCGACTCTTGTGGACAATAATAACATTACTGGCATATTTGAGTATTCAGAGAGTTCAAACCCCGCTTCGACCATCTTTGCCACATGATCTAAATCGCCTCTTGGATCTATCACTGCCATCGTTGACTTAAGCGCGAAGGGAAGAGCTCTCTCAGCTACGCATGTACTGTCACAACCATAATCCTCTCCAACAATTATCAGTGCCCCCCCTGTAACACCCGAGGAGGAAATATGAGAGAGTGCGTCTGATGCGACATTGGTGCCGACTATCTTCCAGTTCACAGAACCCCTGATCGGGTAGCTTATCGAAGCGGATAAGAGAGATGCCGCGGAGGCCTCATTGCCTGAGCAATCGAAGTATATGCCTTTTGGCTTTAAAACGGTTTCATAGGAATCGGATATTGCGTCTATCAGGCTTGCCGTGGGTGAGCCGGGATAACCACCTAAATAGGACACTCCCGACTGAAGAAACGCTTTAAGTATCACAAGTGGTGTATCCCCGTAAAGTGTCTCGCCTTTTCCGTAATCTAACTGGTCAAGCAAGTCTTTCGAATAACCCATGAATTCTCCCTTTTGAATACCAATACGTATTAAAACTAGCTTATAATTTACCAGACAAGGGGTCTATATACCAGAAGAATTCTACCCTATACAATTTAGAGACTAGTTACTTAGAAGGTTTAGGAACAATAAGATTATCTCTAATGACATAATAGTATTCTCTTAGAGACTCCTCTTGCCTATAAGTCACAAGGTGCACTGGTCTTTTAAGCCTAACTTCCTCTAAAGCCTGATCGGGATGGATTCCTTGTTTATGAACTAAGTAGGTTGCGAGCATTAAATTCGTCCTGCCCATACCGGCATAGCAGTGAACAACGACCCTTTTTTCTTAAGCAATATGTACGCTGACAAAGTCTATAAACTCCACAAAATCTTCATAATTAGGAGTACCAAAATCGTTTATTGATATATTTTTTACAATAAAGCCATCATGATCCAAAAAATGCTCTTTTTCCTGTAAATTTACAATAACTTCGACACCTTTTGCCTTTAAAAAATCCAAATCATCTTCAAGTGAATAAAAGAGACCTGGCCTTTCCATGCCGGCAATACTTTCTTCTATAATCCATGAAAATCTCTCAGGCATTATTCGCAAGCCCCCTCTTAAGCTCAGCCACATATTTATCAGCAAGTCTAGTGGGTTCCGGTATCCTGTAACCCCTGACACACATTAAAGCTATTTTCTTGGAAGTGGATAAATCTATTTTATGCCCGGCGGAGATAAACACGGGTTTAGTTTTCTTTTTGGTTTTTAGGGCTACTCCAATTTGCTCACCGTTTTTTGAAAACAGCGGCTCATATGAGCCCAGAACATCCCGGGGTTCTTGATGAGTGCCGTAAAGTCTTTTTTTTGCAATCCCCATTGTTGGGATATCTAGTAAAACCCCAACGTAGCAGGCAATTCCAAACCCCCGAGGATGAGCTATCCCATGTCCATCCAAAATAAGCACATCGGGCTTTTCCTTGAGCTTTTCATACGTTTTAATTATTGCAGGCCCCTCTCTAAAGGCTAATAGTCCTGGAATATAGGGAAATTCCTCATCCACAACTTCCCAAGTTCGCTCAATTTCGTTTAGCTCCGGATAGCTAAAAACAATTATTCCACATACAAGCTTCTTCTCATCCTTAAGAATCGCTAAATCAGCACCTGCAACTGTTTTTATTTGATTAAATCCATTTTTAGAGACGACTTTATCCTTAAGCTCCTTCTGGATAGCTATAGCATCACTATATTGAGGCGGGTCGGAGTCATATAGTTTGTTAAATCTGTCTTTATCAATGAGAGACATATATTTCTCTTATAGCACGTTTAAATCTGAGCGTAAAGGAGTTCGAATGTTTGCTTGATTTCTGGAAACAGTCTCATTGCAAAATCCCTTATTATCTCAAAGCGACTGAATTATTCGCTGCTACTTATATTCAAGATAAAGTATACACTAAACCTTTTTACTTGAACTTATATTGAGATATTTGTCCCAGTCCATAAAATTCGGTAGAATCAAAGATCAATAAAAAGCATTTTAAATGTGGAAACTATGAAATTAAAAATGGCATTTGTAATGGACCCGGTAGGGACAATTAATATAGAGAAAGACACTACTTTTGTGCTCATGCTTGAAGCTCAGGCAAGAGGGCATGAAGTTTGGTATTTAGAGCTTAAGGATTTATTTGTAAAAGAGAACGAAGCTTTTGGAAATGCCACACGTATTAGCCTCGAAAGGAGTGAATCTTTTTACAAACTAGGTGAAACAAAAACACTGCCGCTCGACAGCTTCGATGCCATATGGATGAGAAAGGACCCTCCGGTTAACCAGGACTTCCTTTACGCTACATATATTCTTAGCTTACTCGATGAGAAGAAAACTAAAGTTCTGAACAATCCGACCGGAATCAGGGAATCCAATGAAAAACTTTACTCCTTATTTTTCCCTGAGGTTATTCCTCAAAGCATCGTCACGAAAAACATATCGCAGCTTGAGGAGTTCCTCATAGAAGCGGGTGGAGAGATTGTAGTCAAACCACTTGACGGTTATGGAGGCGAGGGGATTTTCTACGTGTGTGAGGGCGACCGAAACGCAAACGTTATTCTCGAATCAATTACCAAGTTTGGAACAGAGTATGTCATAGGTCAAAAGTTTATTGAAAAGGTATCAGAGGGCGACAAGCGTATAATAATCCTAAACGGAGAGCCTTTAGGGGCGGTGCTCAGAGTACCTAAGCCCGGAGGAGAATTCAGATCCAATTTTCACTCTGGAGGAAGCCCTGCTCAATCGGATCTCACCGAAAGAGACCTGGAAATATGTGAAGCAATCGGACCTCGATTAAGAAAAGACGGCTTATACTTTGTTGGGATTGATGTTATAGGCGGATACGTTACAGAAATTAACACTACAAGCCCCACCGGGGTCCAGGAAATAAACACCTTAAACGGGGTCAAACTCGAGACCCGGGTTATTGAATTTGCGGAAGAGTTATGCGGCGCTTAATTTGAAGGAGCAATCATGAAAATATCCAAAGACGATGTAATTAAAGTATCTGAGCTCGCGAGGCTCGAATTCACAGAAGAAGAGCTTGACAAATTTACAGAACAGTTAGGCAATATCTTGGAGTACATTGAACAACTAAATGAACTCGACACAAATAATGTAGAACCAACCTCACATGTGCTGGACATTTCCACCCCTCTTAGAGAAGACAAGGTTGTAGAATGGCTAAATATAGAAGAAGTTCTTCAAAATGCGCCGGAAAGTGAGGATGATTTCTTCGTTGTACCACAAGTGATCGAAGACTAAGGAGACACGCCCATATGGAGCTGCCATTTCTCACTATTAAAGAAGCGTCGGATTTAATTAACAAAAAAGAAATCTCCCCCGTTGAGCTAACTCAGTCAATCTTGGATAGAATCCAGGATAAAGATGAGAAGCTCAATACATATATTACAGTACTTTCAGAAAAAGCACTTGAGTCTGCCAAGAAAGCTGAGGAAGAAATCTCTAGAGGGAACTATTTAGGGCCGCTCCACGGTATCCCTCTTGGGCTAAAGGACATATTCATTACTAAAAACATAACTACCACATGCGGCTCAAAGATGCTTGAGAATTTTATCCCCCCCTATGATGCCACGGTGACTCAAAAACTTTCGGAATCCGGCGCCGTTATTCTCGGGAAAAACAATATGGATGAATTCGCAATGGGATCATCGACGGAAACTTCTTACTTTGGTCCCACAGCTAATCCCTGGGATTTACAAAGAGTGCCGGGCGGATCGAGCGGAGGCTCCGCATCCGCAACTGCAGCGTCACTTTGCCTTGGGTCGGTGGGTACAGACACTGGGGGCTCCATTAGACAACCTGCCGCTCTTTGCGGAGTGGTGGGAATGAAGCCGACTTACGGGAGAGTAAGCAGATTCGGCATGATAGCATTCGCTTCATCCCTTGATCAGGCGGGACCAATAACAAAAACGGTTGAAGATACGGCGCTAATTTTAAATGCGATCTCCGGCCCCGACCCAAAAGATTCAACATGTGTGAATATTCCTGTACCCGATTACACTCTGAGGCTCAAAGATGACATTAAAGGATTAAAAATTGGTATACCTAAGGAATACTTTGTAGACGGTATGGATAAAGAAGTAGAAGATGCATCCAGAAAAGCTATATCTGTAATGGAAGGCTTGGGCGCGGAGATTATCGAAATATCTCTTCCACATACCGAGTACGCGGTCCTGACTTACTATATAATCGCCCCTTCTGAGGCCAGCTCGAACCTTGCTAGATACGACGGAGTAAAATATGGATACCGCACAGAAGGCGCGGAATCTCTAAGAGATATGTATTTTAAAACAAGAGCCGAGGGATTTGGAGATGAGGTGAAAAGAAGAATCATGTTAGGCACATACGCCCTATCTTCAGGATACTACGATGCCTATTACCTAAAGGCTCAACGTGTAAGAACACTCATTAAAAACGACTTTGAAGAGGCGTTTAAGAGAGTAGATACGATTATGGCGCCCACAACTCCAGAAGTTGCGTTTAAAATCGGTGAGAAAATACAAGACCCCATAAAAATGTATTTATCCGATGTACTCACAATACCTTGCAACATAGCAGGGCTTCCGGGGATTTCAGTTCCATGCGGATTTTCTACAGACGGACTGCCTATTGGCATACAAGTGCTCGGAAAACCTTTTGACGAGGAGACTGTTCTTCGCATGGCTTATGCCTACGAGCAACATACCGATTGGCGAGAAGCAACGCCAGCCGTTTAGATTGTGAGATTCGTATATAAACTTTCTAAAAATGAATTTCATCAGTAAACTTTAGAGTGGAGACAAGAACATGACAGAGAAGAAAAAAGTATGCATGCTTTGTGGAAAACCCTCTGAGCAGTCCATTTGTGAAACCTGCAAGTCCAATGTGCAGGGTGAAGCCTCTCATAATAAACAAAAGATAGAAAAGCAAGTCAAGGTAGGTTCAGAGGTAGAAAAGGATAGAATTGTAAAAAAACACCTGGACAAATAGGGAATTTCTTCTCAACAAGAATTTCCTACCCCCAAATCTGAAGAGCTTTTTTATAAATCTTACTTTTAGAGACACCGCTATCTGTTGCAACTTGCATGACTGCATCCTTTAAGCTTAATCCTTCTTTCTTCAAATATAACAACAGATCATCAATAGTGTCTGAATCAAATTCACCCTTGTCTTGAGAATTTCCTTCTATAACTAAAGTAAACTCGCCTTTTAAGCTTTCTCTACTTTCAAGAAGTTCCTTAATCTCTGAAAGCTTCCCTCTCAATGTTTCCTCATACATCTTTGTAATCTCTCTACTAATCGAGGCATTTCGTTCTCCAAATACCTCCGCTGCTGCTTCTAAGGTTTTAATAACCCTCCTAGGAGATTCATAAAAAATAAGGGTCTCAGGGTAATCCTTTAGTCTCTCCAGATAATCAATCAAACGCTTTTTTTGCCTTGGAGGAAATCCGAGAAAAGTAAAACCGGATGTAGGAAGCCCTGAAATACTAAGTGCTGCAACAGCGGCTGAAGGTCCGGGTACCGAGAATATTTGAACCCCGTTCTCGGAGGCGAGCTTTACAATCCGAAATCCGGGGTCTGATACACCGGGCGTGCCTGCGTCTGTAACGAGAGCAATACTCTTGCCTTCTTGAAGTATTGAAAGTAGCTCTTTAGCCTTCTCTATCTCATTGTGCTCATGGTAGCTCGTAAGCGGTTTTTGGATCTGATAACGAGAAAGCAACTTCTTTGTAGTTCTGGTATCCTCGCAAGCAATCAGATCCACTTCTTTTAAAATGTTGATCGCCCTAAGCGTTATATCCTCAAGGTTACCAATAGGAGTTGAAACAATATAGAGTTTAGAACTCATTTACTAAAATGTATAATCAATTTTTTTAGTTTGTATTACACTTTTGCTTCTGCTCATAGTTTAAGCATTTATCTTTGCCTTTTCCGCCGTTAATACTATCAATGCCTGGACCTCCATCAAGGAAGTCTTCACCGTCATTACCTTCTATATAATCGTTGCCATCGCCGCCATACAC
This sequence comes from Candidatus Dadabacteria bacterium, assembly GCA_030632765.1. Taxonomy (GTDB): domain Bacteria; phylum Desulfobacterota_D; class UBA1144; order Nemesobacterales; family UBA2774; genus CR02bin9. The sequence continues at coordinate 1,496 of DAOVUC010000062.1, read as the reverse complement.
AATATCATGCCCACGGTTTCCAGTAATACGGTCATCCCCCGCCTCTCCATAGATAACATCGGGTCCCCGGTTGCCCGCAATAACGTCATTACCGTCTCCGCCGCAGATATAGTCTTTACCTTCTTTACCCTCTATCTGATCGTTACCGCCCAAGCCTACAATCACGTCATCGCCCATGGTTCCGGTCAAAATATCGTCCCCATCTGTGCCTACAACATTTGCGACTCTACCGTCACAAGTAGGTGGCGCATTTTCGGCAGCTTTCTCATCCCCAGGTTGTGCTAAAATGATATTGGCACCTACAACACTAAAAGCTAAAATCGCCACATATATAAATATTTTGCCTCTCATATGCATCCTCCCTAAAAACTCTAGATTTCATTTAAATTAAACTACTTTAAGGAAAAAAAGTCAAGGAAAAGCAGTTAGATATGAGGTTTTTCGTGCAATTTGAAAATTTTCCCCTATACTTAACATCTAAATAACATTAAGACTCAAAAATCGGAGGATACACATATGATTAAGTATGTATTAGTTTTATCACTAATTGCAATAAGCCCTTATTTAGCTCTAGCAGACTCCCCTTTCCCGGTTTGCAAGGACAATCCAAACGGCATAGTGAAGGATTATTACGAGAGTGGGAAGCTTAAGACAGAGTGGATGTGTAAAAACGGTCATCTAAACGGTATAACCAATTTGTACTATGAAAACGGCCAGCTTCAGAAAGAATCAAACTATGTAAATGATGAAAGACAGGATATTACAACCAGCTGGTACGAGGGGGGAGAATTAAAAAGCGTATGCAACTTCAAAGACGGCAAGCTAAACGGCGAGCATAAAATATTAAATAAAGACGGTTCAATCAAAGAGCTTGCTTATTATAAAGACGGCGTAGAATTAGATTAGAAGTAGATTTCTGTAGACAACAATGGGTGTATTTCGTATTCAAGAAAAATTGGCAGCTTCTAAATTTAGCAAAAATTCTGTGGCGGAGGGCGAGGGATTCGAACCCCCAAGTCCGTAAGGACGCCGGTTTTCAAGACCGGTGCAATCGCCGTTCTGCCAGCCCTCCGAGTCAATGATTACAGTAGGTTACGTCTGTTTTGAGTTTCAAGCTTTTTCATTGGTGGCGATATTGGTGGTATTTTTACCAAAATTACCCAATGATTCAAGAGCCTCTTTCAATGAATCTTCAGGATGAGCATACCTCATAGTCGTTTTAATGTCACTATGTCCCAGAATTTTACTTATAGCCACTATATTAGCCCCAGATTCTACCATTCTGGTAGCTGATGTATGTCTTAAATCGTGAAATCTGAGTCCATCTAAACCTGCCTTTCTACATGCTGTTTGAAAAGCTGACCGTATTGTTCTTATTGCCCTACCCTGAATATCTGTAAATACATATTCTTGAATACCAGACTGAAGCTTCAACTCAAGCAACAGGCTCCTCATTCGGGAGCTAACTGGTATTTTCCTTTGCTTCTTACTCTTTG
>DAOVUC010000037.1 GCA_030632765.1 Candidatus Dadabacteria bacterium | reverse complement strand
GAACCCGTTTAAAGAAGGGTAAATATATATTCCCCCGGTTATTAAATTTCTGTGAACATCCGCAACCATTGAGCCTATATACCGGGCTGCGTAAGGTGATTTTGTTCGCTGACCTATTTCCTTGCAATATTTTATATATTCTTTTACGCCTTCTGGAAAGTCATAGAAATTCCCCGTGTTCACAGAGTAGGTTTTACCGTCTTGAGAAATTCTCATATCAGGGTGGGATAGACAAAATTCGCCAATTGAAGGATCAAGTGTAAAACCGTTTACACCATGGCCGGTGGTATAAACTAACATTGTTGATGAGCCGTATATAACATATCCTGCTCCTGCTTGCTCGCTGCCCCTCTGGAGAAAGTCTTCAGCCGTGCATGAACCTTCCGTGGAGGAGACTCTTCTATAGATCGAAAAAATAGTTCCAACCGAGACGTTTACATCGATGTTGGATGATCCGTCAAGCGGGTCAATAGCGACTACGTATTTTCCTTCTCTTGATGATTCAGCCTCAAATGCTATGAATTCTTCGTTTTCTTCTGAAGCCACACCACAGCACTGGCCGCCGAGTTCAAGTGAAGCTATAAAGGTTTTGTTGGCTAGTATGTCGAGTTTTTTTACTTCCTCACCCTGCACATTCGTAAACCCCGTAGGTCCGAGAACATCCACAAGGCCTGCTTTATTTACCTCTCTGTTAACAATCTTCGCAGCCAGTGCGATATTGCGCAGCAATCTGGATAATTCCCCTGTTGCATATGGGAAATCAGTTTGTCTTCTTATAATAAACTCGTCTAAAGTGTGAACGCTTATCATAATGACTATATTACCAAAATTCTCAAATTAAGGCAATTGCTCCATCTTTGATATGTCTATTGCCATGATAAGTGGCTTATATTATTTATTATTAAGGATTTCTTTGATCTTTTCCGAATCTTGAATCCTCATTGCGGCTTTCAGTCCTTCTTCGCGAATAAGTTCTCTTGATCTTATTAAACTTTCTCTTAAGTCCTCAGGCAGTTGCCTTTTTATTGTCTCGTAAGTTTCATTTATATAAGGGATAGTTACTGAATTTGTAATTGCCGGATCTTTTTCTGAAATAAAAAGAGTCAAAGAAGATGTAAACAATAAGGCAGCAATAGATCCTATTATGATGCCGAGTATTGCCCCTCCTAATCTGTTAATCCAACTTAGATGAAGCGTGCCCATGAGTTTTATTGTAAGCCATCCAAGTATCTGAATAAGAAGATATGAGAGGAAGGAGACAATTAAAAAGGCGCTAACATTTGCGATTGACTCGTTCTTAACAAGGCTGTCTTTTATGAACATTGCTGCAAAAACATCATAAAATATAAGTCCAATGATAATCCCACCAACAAGGGCGGAAATAGAGAATACTTGTCTCACAAGCCCTCTTGTCGTTCCTATGAGGACAAAAAAGATAATAATTATATAAACTGTCAGATCGATCCAATTCATTTTTAAATATTAGTAAACTATTGCTATGAATATATTACTTCAAAGCTTGAGCCTACGCCGGGTTCTTTTGTTACTTCAATTCTAACCGGAAACCTCTCTTTTAATTCGTCAACGTGAGTAATTGCCAATATCTTATCAAAGTCGTCTTTTATTGTGTTAATTACTTGAACAAACTGGTCCAAGCCATCTTTGTCCTGGGTGCCGAATCCCTCATCTATAACCAGGGTTCTTAGCTGCGCGCCTGAGCGGTTTGCAATAAATTTTGAGATTGCGACTCTAAGTGCGAAATCAATTCTAAATGCCTCTCCCCCAGAGAAAGTTTCATAACTCCTGGTTCCAGATGAATCTCCAATATAAATCTCAAGGGTTTCCTTTTCCCCTCCTTTTTGTGTTGGCTTTACCATCTCAAGGCTTAGCGCCATACTGCCCTCTGTAAGTTTGCTCAGAATCTTGTTTGCCTCAATTTCTATTTCGGGAACCGCGTTTTCTATTATTAATGCCTGGAGGCCGTTCTTGCCAAAAGCCTTTACGAGCTCCTTGAAAATAACTAAATCCCGATTTATGTTCTTGATATTTTTCCTAACCGTTTTCTTCTTATTTGATAGTTTCTCTATCCTTTCCAGATGGTTCTCGCTCCTGGTGATTTCAGTAAGAATTTCATTCTTCTTCTTTTTCAATATGGTTGTTCTGTTTGTTGCCGATTCGAGTTTTTGCTTTATTTCTTTACTCTCGGAATTAATTCCTTCCAATTCAGCAAGCTCTTTTTGAATTGTTTCTAATTTCTTTTTTTCGTTGATTAGCTCAAGAGAAACTTTTTTCTCCTCTTTTTCTCTTATGCTGAGTCCCAGTTTCGCTTTATCAAGATTATCTTTGTCCCCTGAGCATAGCTCCAGCTTCTTGGCCTCGGCTCTTAATTCTTTATGTTTATCCCCATTATATGAAAGCTCATGTAATGCGGATTTAATATTAAGAACTTCTTTCCTGTTTTCCCGCGAGAAATTCTCTTGGTCGAGTTTCTCTGCCGCGGGCTTTAGTTCTGTTTGTATATCTTTTAATTCTTTTTCATATTGAGATTTTTTGATTTTATCATTTTTTAGTATTTCATTCTCGGTTACATATCCTCTAAATTTTTCGAGCTCTTTCTTAACTTCCATGTGGTTATTTGCATCATAACCCAATTCTAATTTTTTTTGAGATAATTTATCTAGTTCTTTTCTAAATTCATCAAGATATTCCTGATTTTTTACCTTCTTTGTAAGAATTTCAAGCTGTGCATTAGTTGCCTCAAGCTCTTTTGAGTAATACTTGGCCTCTTTAAGGCTTTGCTCTTTTTCTCCAAGTTCTTTGTTGAGCACTATAAGCTTTTTTATCTCGGATTGAGCCCTCTCAATTTCATGAGATAAAGTCCTTTCTTCTAGTTGCAATTTATTAATATACTTTTTGGTTTGGATAAGTTGGTTGTCCATATCAGATATTAAATTGTTTAGCTTTTCTGTAAGCGCTTCCCTTGCTTCATTCTCAAGAGGTGATTCACATAAAGGACAGTGCGGGTCTTTTATCTCAGAGCTTATGACGCTTAATTTTTTTACCTCTTCTTCTTTTCTCTTTTTGAGTTCAGCTTTCCCAGAAATTTGCACACTCTTATCTTCCCTCAATTTATTGAGATTATCATTTATCCTATCCAATTTGCTTTGGGTTTCGTTTTGTTTTTCCAAATCTAGTTTTAAAATGCCAATTTCTTTAATCAACTTGCTCATCACTTCAGATTTAGCACTAAGGTCATTGGATTTTGATTTGAGTTCGTGAGCTTTAGTTTCAAGCTGGATTTTTCTCTGTTCTATTTTATTTTTAATTTTTGATTCTTTTGAATTGAGCTCCTGGCTGGATTGTCTTTTGTTTTCAAGTTCCTTCTCAAGTGATTGAAGTTGGGTGAACTTCTTAAGTCCTGAGGTGATTTCTTCTTCTCTAGAGGTTGTTTCTAGGGCCGCCTTTAGAATTTTTTCAATTTCTTCTCTTTTAGCTCTTAGCGAGTTTAATTCGCCTACTATTTTTGCCTTTTCGCTGTTGATCAGGTTTTGTGCGCTTTCTAAATCTGTTTCCAGTTTTGACTTGGTGAGCTGCTTTTCAGAAAGAACTTTCTCTTGCTTTAAAACATCCTTGTATTCTTTAAATCCTTTAAGAATTTCTTTCTCTCTAGAGACAATCTTTTCGTCTTTTTGGATGAGATCTCGTAATTGCTCAAGCTCCAATCCTAATTTCCGATATTTCTCGGCACATTCTTCGTTATTACTCCTGAGCTTGTCTAAGTTCTCAAGTTTTGCTTTTATCGATTCATTCTGGGCTATAAGGTTTCCCTGCACAACCTCAAATTCTGCTATCTGAGCGGATAATTTGTTCTCTTCAACTCTAGCTTGTCTAAGTTTTTCTTCAAATAATCCCTTTTCCGAAATTTCATCTTCTAATTGTTTTTCTTCGTTCTCAAGCGCATTTAATTCGATGTTAGAGTTGTGTGACTGTTCTCTCGCTTTCTTAGTAATGAGTTCATATTCATCTAGCTCAAGGATTTTTGAGAGAATTTCTTTTCTTTCCGACGGAGTTCTTTTTGTGAATTCATCCGCCATTCCCTGGAGAATGAACGAGGAACATATAAATGAGTTGTAGTCCATCTTGAGGATTTTTTCTATTGTGTTTTGTGTTTTAGCACCCTCGTCTAAAGGCTTAAAAACACCACTTGCACCATCAAGAATATTAAGGTTAATTGAGGTTGAGGATCCCCCTTTTTTTCTCTCAATCAATCTCACTATTCTGTAAATGTTGTTTTCAGATTCAAACTCAAATTCTACCCTTGCTTCGCTTGCGCCCCTTTTAATTACTTCATCCTTTATCTTTACTCTGCATTTTCCCCATAAGGCCCAAGTCAGGGCATCTATAAGAGCCGATTTCCCATGGCCGTTCTTTCCGGAAAGACAAGCTATGTCGAAGTTTCTGAAATCAAGGGTGGCGGTATTGTCACCATAACTTAGAAAATTTTTTAAAGTGAGTTTTAATGGAACCATATGGTTAGATGATAATCTGATCAGATTCTTAATTATAGATTATATAACATTTGGTGAAATTACCATAGGACTAGCTAGTTTTGACTTATCTCCGGTGTTCAGATAACTTAAAAACCGCGATGGATTTTTCCGATATTTTAACTGTTATCAATAATGATCTTGAGGAAGTCGAACAGGAGCTGGAAGCCAATATAAAGTCCCCTGTCCCTCTTGTATATGAGATCTCGAAACATTTACTTGACAGCGGCGGGAAAAGGCTTCGTCCTGCGGTACTTCTTCTTTCAAGCGGCGCTTGTGGTCGTCTAGAAGGCAAGGAAAGGATATATTCTGCTGCCACTCTAGAATTAATACATACCGCAACTCTCCTTCATGATGATGTAGTGGACGATGCAAAATTAAGAAGGGGCAAGCCTTCATCAAATATTGTCTGGGGTAATAAGGCTACTGTTCTTGTGGGAGATTTTATGCTGGCCAAAGCCCTTGGACTAATCCAGTCATGCGGCAACCTGGAACTTATAAAAGCGGTAACTGACGCAGCGGCAAAACTAGCGGAAGGTCAGGTGCTTGAGGTTATGAATGCTAATAATATGCTGGAAGTTACCCAAGAGGTATGTTTTGGAATTATCGAAAATAAAACTGCCTCGCTATTAGAAAGCTGCGGGACAGTGGGCGCCATACTGGCTGGTGTAGAAGATGGTCTAAAACGCTCGGTAGGACAATATGGATTTAATATAGGTATTGCGTTTCAGCTCACAGACGATGCTCTTGATTATTCTTCGACAGAAGAGGAATTTGGAAAAGGAGTGGGTCAGGATTTAATTGAGGGTAAGATGACTCTTCCGTTATTTTATTCAATTCAAGAAGCTTCAAGCTCTGAGAGGTCTAAAATAAACGATATTCTCGTAAGCGAGGAAGTCTTTACCGAGGATGACTTAGGTTTTGTCAGGGATATCGTGGAAAGATATAAAGGTGTTCAAAAAACAAATGACATGGCTCAAGAGTATGTAGAAAAAGCTAAACATTCTATATCTTCGCTTCCCGATACGCCTTATAAGAAATCCCTGGATTTGTTAGCTGAGTATATTGTAGATAGAAGAGGGTAGTAATTAAATCAGGACTCATAAGATTCTAATTCATGCATCATTACATATGCGTCTTCACCATTGTCTGAATAGTATTTCTTCCTTAGCCTCATTGTCCTAAATCCGATTTTCTCGTAAAGTTTTATAGCTCCGGTGTTTGATGTTCTAACCTCTAAAATTGCATGCTTCAATCCGTTATCTTTTGAAAAACAGATACAATCTCTCATTAACATCTCCCCTAATCCTGTTTTCCTGAAATCGGGATGCACAGCGATGTTTAAGATATGTACCTCGTCGTGAATTGTCCAGGTCACTATATATGCTATTACAATGCCGGACATTCGTATAACTCTTTTATATGAATTTAGCGCCTCTATTTCTCTCTCGAATATGCGCTTTGGCCACGGGGATGGAAAACTGACATTCTCTATAGCCACTATCTCATTCAGGTCTTGCGGCCTCATATAGTCTATTTCATATTTTGCAGCTTTTTCCATATTACTATTTTTTCAGTTTCGGACGCTTATGTCCAGATAGTTTTTTAATTAAGAAAAATTCTTGAAATATGTAGTTAGAAGCTCTTGTGCCGCAGCGAATGGACTTTTTTTGCCTTGAGTCACTTGTTCTTCCAGTTTGAGGAGAGCACTCTTTATTTGCTCGTTAGAATAGAAATTCTCTTTTAATCCATATAATATTGCTTCATGCATCCACTTTTTTGCTTGTAGGTGTCTTTTCTTTTCTAGTTCTCCGCTTTGTTCAATTAGATTTCGGTGCTTAATTATTGTTTCCCAAATTTCATTTATGCCCTTATTTTTTAAGGAAGAACAAGTTGTAACTTCAGGCACCCATCCGCTCTCTTTAGGCGGGTATAAATGAATGGCATTTCCGTACTCTCTTTTTGCCTGCTCGGCTCTGACAATGTTCTCCCCATCAGCTTTTGTGATAGCCACGGCATCCGCCATTTCCATGATCCCTCGCTTCATGCCCTGAATCTCATCCCCCGCTCCAGCAAGAAGAAGGAGAAGGAAAAAATCAACCATTGAATCCACCGTAACCTCTGATTGACCGACCCCTACAGTTTCAATAATTATGGTATTAAATCCCGCTGCCTCACATAACAATATGCTCTCACGCGTATTCTTTGCTACACCGCCCAATGAGCCTGAAGTAGGGGAAGGGCGTATAAAGGCATTTGGATCAAGCGAGAGTTCCTCCATTCTAATTTTATCCCCTAAGATGCTCCCTTTAGTGCGCTCGCTTGTCGGATCAATTGCTAATACCGCGACTGATCTCTTTTTCTCCTGAGTTAGATACAACCCAAAGGTTTCTATGAATGTGCTTTTCCCAACACCTGGAACCCCCGTTATGCCAATTCGAATTGATTTTCCTGTGTGAGGAAGACAGTGGGCAATAATTTTCTGTGCCAAATTGTTGTGTTTTGGTAAGGTGCTTTCTACGAGAGTAATTGCCTGACTTAATATGGAACGGTCCCTTGCCAGTATCCCGTCTGTAAACTCTTTAAACGATAGCTCGGTTTTTCGTTTTATCTTTCCCATGGTGGGTTTGTTAAATGGTTAATAGAACTTGATTTGTTAGATAATCCATTATTGATCTGCGTCTCTGATATTTTTAATCAATATTTTAAGTAATCTCTCAGCAGCTTGTGAAATAACAGTCCCCGGTCCGAATATAGCGGTAATTCCGGCATCATAAAGAAAATCATAATCTTGTTTAGGAATAACGCCGCCTGCAACTACCATAATGTCACTGCGGTTTAGCTTCTTAAGCTCACTTGCCAAATCGGGTACAAGCGTCTTGTGACCTGCTGCAAGACTTGAAATTCCAATTATATGGACATCGTTCTCAATGGCTTGTTTTGCTGCTTCCTTAGGGGTTTGAAAAAGTGGTCCGATATCTACATCAAATCCAAGATCGGCAAAGCTGGTAGCTATAACCTTTGCTCCACGGTCATGACCGTCCTGGCCCATCTTTGCAACCATTATTCTAGGGCGCCTTCCTTCAAGTGCGGCAAATTCGTCGGCCAGCCCTCTTGCTTTAACAAAGTCCTTATCTTGAGACATTTCAGAAGAATATACACCCGAAATCGAACGAATTACAGCTTTGTATCTACCGAATACCTTCTCACACGCATATGAGATCTCTCCGAGAGACGCTCTTTTCCGAGCCGCCTCCACCGCAAGCTCAAGAAGATTCCCAGAGCTCGACTCGGCGCATTTGGTAATAGCATCTAGCGCAACCTTTACTGCTTTGTTGTCTCTTGATTTCTTGAGTTCTTTCAACCGCTCAAGCTGTGAGCGCATTACAGCTGTGTTATCGACCTCTAATATTTCTATCTGGTTCTCTTCTTCAACTTGATATTTATTTACGCCAACAATGATGTCCTGCCCGGAGTCTATACGGGCCTGCTTTCTGGCTGCCGCTTCCTCAATCCTCATTTTTGGTATCCCTGTGTCTATAGCTTTTGCCATTCCACCAAGCTCTTCAACTTCACTTATCAATGCCCATGCCCTTCGTGCAATATGGCCAGTAAGGTATTCGACATAATATGAACCTGCCCATGGATCGACAGAGCGGCATATATTTGTTTCCTCTTGAAGATAGATCTGAGTATTTCTTGCGATACGGGCCGAGAAATCGGTAGGCAGAGCAATTGCCTCATCAAGAGCGTTTGTATGAAGGGACTGGGTTCCTCCAAGGGCTGCGGCAAGTGCTTCAATGCACGTCCTTATTGCATTATTAAACGGGTCCTGCTCGGTTAAGCTCCAGCCTGAAGTCTGACAGTGGGTTCTCAGCGCCAAAGATTTAGGGTTTTTAGGGTTAAACTGTTTTACTAGTTTTGCCCAGAGCATCCGGGCTGCCCTCATTTTTGCTATTTCCATAAAATGATTCATCCCTATACCCCAGAAAAACGAGATACGGGGGGCAAAATCATCAATATTCATCCCGGTATTAATACCTGTCCGTATGTACTCGAGTCCGTCTGCAAGAGTGTAGGCGAGTTCGATGTCAGATGAGGCGCCCGCCTCTTCCATATGGTAGCCGCTTACGCTTATTGAATTAAATTTAGGCATCTTCTCTGCCGTGTATTTAAAAATATCCGCTATGATTTGCATTGAGGGCTCTGGTGGATAAATGTAAGTATTACGTACCATAAATTCCTTTAATATATCGTTTTGAATTGTGCCGCTCAGTTTCTCAGGGCTAACGCCCTGTTCTTCAGCGGCTACAATATAAAAGGCCATTATAGGAAGTACCGCGCCGTTCATTGTCATTGATACGGAAATTTCATCAAGCGGTATCTGGTCAAAAAGAATTTTCATATCCAAAATGGAATCTATGGCAACCCCTGCTTTTCCCACGTCGCCTACTACACGTTCGTGATCAGAGTCGTATCCGCGGTGAGTTGGGAGATCAAAGGCTACAGATAAACCCTTTTGACCCGCTGCCAGGTTCCTTCTATAAAAAGCGTTAGATTCCTCCGCCGTTGAAAACCCTGCGTATTGCCTGATTGTCCAGGGACGAGAAACGTACATAGTAGAGTAGGGACCGCGTAGATAGGGTGCTATGCCCGCAGCATAATTAAGGTGCTCCATCCCTAGTAGGTCGTCTTTGGTATAAAGGGCTTTAACGTTGACCCCTTCAGGAGTCAGCCATACATTATTGGAATCTCCGGATCTGTGATCCGAACCCTTAGTTTCAGTATGACGATAATCTATGTTTGAAAAATCCGGTCTCAAAAGCGCTCCCCTGTGTTTAAGCTCTGATTCCTAATATTTCTTGATACTTCTTTAGAGTCTCTAATGTGTTTGAACGAACATGAATGAAGTCATCTATTCCCGCCCGCTCTAATTCTTCTAAATGATCTTTAGGATTTCCTGCAATAATGACTTTTATTTTGGAATTTATTTTCTTTAACTTTGTTGAGATCCGCAGAGCTACATTCGGGTATTCATCATCGGAACTGCAGATTACCACTATATCTACATTATTTTTAAGAGCAGCTTTAATGCCACTTTCCGGTGTGTCAAATCCAATGTTGTTGATAATTTCAAAACCCGCGCATCCAAAAAAATTGCTCGAAAAGGATGCTCTGGCACTACTGATTGATGGATTGCCTATTGTGAATAAGAAAACCCTGGGTTTCTGTCCGGTCTTTTTAATGTGCCGCTCCGTGGACAGACGAATTTCTTCAAAAGTCTGTGCCCCGCGGTAGGGCTTTAATGTGGCAATCCTAAATTCTGACTCTCTGGGGTTTTGTAATAGTACATCTGCTACGTAAACATCGTCCCCCGCAAGGTATTCAGTAGTGAATTGAATAGAAAGTTTGTCATCAGTATTAAGAGTCTTGCCTGACTTT
>DAOVUC010000162.1 GCA_030632765.1 Candidatus Dadabacteria bacterium | reverse complement strand
CCAAGTCTTTTGTGAGGCCGGCTTTGTCTAAGTAGTCTGTGACAACTCTTGAGCCGGGAGCTAAACTCGTCTTAACAGTGGGGTCAACTGTGAGTCCCTTTTCTACTGCCTTTTTTGCTACAAGCCCAGAGGCGACCATAACAGACGGGTTTGATGTATTTGTGCAGCTTGTTATAGCGGCAATCGCAACAGAGCCGTTACCAATTTCAGAGGAGTTTCCATTTAACCGGACTTTAGCCTTTTTGTCTAAGTCCGCACCGTTTCCGGTTTTTTCTTTAAGTACTTTTTCAAAAGAATTTTTTAGATCTTTTAGTGATACCCTGTCCTGAGGACGGCTTGGCCCCGCCATTGAAGGCTCAACTGTGGATATATCCAGTTCAAGTGTATCCGTATATATTGGGTCAGGCGTGTCATCAGTTCTAAAGAGGCCTTGTTCTTTTGTATATGCCTCAACTAATTCAACAGTGTTTTTATCTCTTCCGGTTATTTCAAGATAACGCAGCGTCTCACTATCAACCGGGAAAAATCCCATAGTAGCACCATATTCAGGAGCCATATTTGCAATAGTGGCTTTGTCAGAGAGGGCTAACTTGCTTAATCCCGGTCCGTAGAATTCTACGAACTTACCTACAACGCCCTTTTTCCTTAACATTTCGGTAACACTGAGCACAAGATCAGTTGCTGTGACTCCCTGCGATAGCTCTCCATGGAGCTTAAATCCTATTACATCCGGCACTAACATGTATAAAGGCTGGCCCAGCATACAGGCCTCAGCTTCAATACCCCCTACTCCCCATCCAAGGACGCTGAGCCCGTTTATCATGGTTGTGTGTGAATCAGTTCCGACAAGGGTGTCGGGGAAAGCTATGGTTTCCCCATCCTGCTCTCGTGAAGCTACCACGCTCGCAAGACACTCGAGATTTACCTGGTGAATGATTCCCGTTCCAGGGGGAACAACTCTAAAATTGTCAAAAGCTTTCTGTGCCCATCTTAAAAATGCGTATCTTTCTCCATTTCGCTCATACTCACGCTCAACGTTCATTGTGAATGCTTTTTGAGTTCCGAAATAATCAACTTGTACTGAATGATCGATAACTAAATCCACAGGGACAATCGGATTGATTTTGTCAGGGTTGCCGCCGAGTCTGTTGACAACTGATCTCATGGCAGCCAAATCAACAACACATGGAACGCCAGTAAAATCTTGAAGAATTACTCTGGACGGATTATAGGGGATTTCCTGACTCCCTTTATTATTAGGGCTCCAGTTTGCAAGTGCTTTTACATGGTTATCGTTAACAACAACTCCGTCATAGTTTCGTATTACGTTTTCAAGAAGGATGCGTATAGATACGGGAAGACGTGAAAAGTCTGTACCCTGGTCTTTTTCAATCGTTTTAAGTGAATAGTATTTTACTTCACCAGACGGTGTCTTAAGCGTAGAAAGTGCATTCAATTTGTTGTTAATCTGACTCATAAAAATCTCCTTAAATTAATTTACAGATAACGCGGAAGGTAATTTTTATAATTTTACAATTAAATGAGCACAAATCAAGAATATGAGGCGTTTTTAGAACATGTCTAGCCAATTTAATGCAAATATATCGAATATATGGCTAAAACGGACACAGTACCGAGTTACATTTGCGGATGAATATAGCAGGTCTTTAAGTAAAAAAGAGTAGAGCAGTTAGTCGACTTTTCTAAAGATTAGGGTGCCGTTTGTCCCACCGAATCCAAAGGAATTACTAAGGACAGTTCTTATTTTTGCATCCCTTGCTTCATTTGGGACATAGTCCAAATCACACTCCGGGTCAGGTGTATTATAATTTATCGTGGGTGGGAGCACTCCCTTATCAATAGCTAATACACTAAATGCGGCTTCAACACCGCCTGCTGCGCCCAGCATGTGTCCTGTCATAGATTTAGTTGAGCTCACAGGGGTATTATCTGCTTTGTCCCCGATGATTTCTTTTATAGCTCTCGTTTCGTTTACGTCGTTTAACTGAGTTGAGGTTCCATGGGCGTTTATGTAGTCAATTTCCTCAGGGTTTATTTCCGCATGTCTAAGCGCATCCTGCATACACCGTACAGGACCGTCTAACGAAGGGGCAGTGATATGGTTTGCGTCACTGCTCATGCCAAATCCGAGTATTTCGGCATATATCCTAGCTCCCCGTTTTTTAGCAAATTCCATCTCCTCAAGAATTAACATTCCTGAGCCTTCAGCAATAATAAATCCGTCCCTATCCTTATCAAATGGACGAGAAGCACCTTGGGGGTCATCATTATTTGTTGAAAGAGCCCTCATTGCATTAAACCCACCTACAGTCAGTGGTATAAGCGGTGCTTCAGTTCCTCCCGCTATCATAATATCGGCCTCTCCCCTTGTTATTGCCATTGTTGCATAACCTATAGCATGAGTGCTTGCGGCGCATGCCGTAGTTGTACAGCAGTTAGGGCCTTTAGCATTGAAAGTAATTGATACATGACCTGCTGCCAGATTAGTAATGATATTAGGTATGAAAAAGGGTGATAGGCGACCGGGTCCTTTTTCCTGCATAAGCACTACTGTGCTTACAAAGGTCTCCATTCCCCCTATTCCCGTACCAATTAATGTCCCCGCTCTGGGAGATAGCTCGTCTGTTATCTCAAGACCGGCATCCTCAAGGGCAAGTTTGGTACTGGAAACCGCGTATTGTATAAATCTATCGGTTTTTCTTGCATCCTTGGGATTCATAAAATCCTCGGGATTAAAATTGGTTATTTCACCCGCTATTTTAGTTTTGTGCTCGGAAGGGTCAAACCTTTCTATTGTCTTTATTCCAGAATGGCCCTTGCAAACAGCGTCCCAAGACTCTTTGTTTCCAATTCCTACGGGTGTGATAAGCCCAATCCCCGTGACTGCTATCCTTCTTTCCATTATTTTTTGCGCTCTGAGATAAAGTTTATAGCGTCTTGAACCGTGATAATTGACTCTGCGTCTTCATCTGAGATTTCAAGACCAAACTCATCTTCCATTGACATAATTAGCTCAACCAGGTCGAGAGAATCAGCACCTAGGTCTTCTATAAATGATGACTCCAGTGTGATTTCGTCTTCTGATTTTCCTAATTGACTTGCAACCATTGCCTTAACTTTGCTGAGGATTTCTTGGTCCTGAGCCATAATAAACACCTCCTTTAATTTTAAGTATATATACCGCCGTTGACTCTAAATACTTCACCTGTGATATACGAAGCATCATCGGAGGTCAGAAAAGCAACAGCCCCCGCAATATCTTCGGGTGAACCGAATCTGTTCATTGGTATCTTATCGATATAATCTTTTCTAATTTCTTCCGGTAATTGATCTGTAATATCGGTTTTAATAAACCCCGGGCTTACTGCGTTGACAGTGATGCCTCTAGGCGCCATTTCTCTTGCACAAGCCTTTGTAAATCCAATAATGCCGGCTTTTGATGCTGCGTAGTTAGTCTGACCTGCATTACCCATTTCTCCTACAACTGAAGTCAGATTTACTATTCTACCCTCGCGTTGTTTGAACATATTACGTGTTACTGCTTTTGTACAGTTAAATATTCCTTTTAAATTTATTGAGATTACGCTATCCCAATCCTCTTCTTTCATTCTCATAAGTAAGGTGTCTTTCGTAATCCCCGCATTATTAATCAGTATATGAAGGCCGCCCAACTTTTCAATAATTTTATCGATTTCCTCATGAACGGTATCAAAATCGGACACATCAAATTTGGATAATAAGACCTGACCTCCGGCCTCTTCAATTTCCTTTTTAGTTTCAAGCGCCGCAGTTTCGTTCCGCAAATAGTTAATTACGACAATGGCGCCTTCAGATGCAAGCCTTTTTGCTATAGACTTTCCAATTCCGCGCGAGCCCCCGGTAACAAGAGCAACTTTCCCATTAAGTTTGTCCATTCTTTATCAACTCCAGTTGTGAGATCTTCTCGAAATTACTAACGGAAACATCAGTCAATGTCCTTTTAATTAATCCGGATAAAACATTTTTGGGTCCTATTTCTATGAAATTACTACATCCCGCACTGTTTAATTCCTCAACAGATTCAAACCACCTTACCGGACTTGTAACCTGATTTATTAGAAGTTCTTTTAATTCATTAGGATCATTAGTAACTGATGCTGTACAATTTGCAACCACAGGAGCGCTCATTTTTGCAAAAATCACTTCATCTAAAACTCCGGACAGTCTATCTGCGGCCGGCTTCATCAACAGACAGTGAAAAGGAGCGCTTACGTCAAGAGCTACCACTCGTTTAGCCCCTTGTGATTTTGCAATTGAAGAAGCCTCCTGTATTGCTTCTTTGTTTCCTGATATAACGGTCTGTCCCGGTGCGTTAAGATTTGCCGGGCTTGCGATCATGCCATTTTGAGATACTTGAGTACAAATCTCCGCCACCCTTTCTTTATCAAGCCCTAAGACTGCAGCCATAGCTCCTATACCAACTGGAACTGCTTCTTGCATAAATTCTCCGCGTTTCCTGACCGTGTGAACAGCTTCACTTAGTTTCATTGCGCCATTGGCAACTAGAGCCGTGTACTCGCCCAAGCTATGCCCCGCAACAAAGTTGGGCTTAAATGACGTTTCATTTTCCAAAACTCTTAAGCACGCAATGCTTGTGGTTAACAATGCAGGTTGAGCATTCGCAGTTAAAGATAATTCACTCTGCTGCCCTTCAAAGCATAGCTTTGCCAGATCGAAGCCCAATACATCGCTTGCTTCTTCAAACGTGTTTTTGGCTGCGCCGAATTCATCATAAAGTTCTTTTCCCATCCCCACGTATTGGGAACCTTGGCCTGGGAATACGAAAGCAATCATAGAATCTTATCCTTGAGATAGTTGAAAATATATTATGACTCTACTTCTTGTTTCTCTTTTATAAAGGTCCTACCCTTATAGAAACCGCAACTCGGGCATGCTCTATGAGGCGATTTGTGCTCGCCGCAATTCTGACATGTAGATACACCCGGCACGCT
>DAOVUC010000156.1 GCA_030632765.1 Candidatus Dadabacteria bacterium | reverse complement strand
TTTGTTTACGACGGGCCGATTTTTAAAAACAGGATCGGACACCAATTAGGTGAAATTGCCCTAAGGGACGGACGTTTTTATTACTGCGATATATTAGCAGTCTGATTTATGTCTCGATAATAATTTTGTGAGAATGTGCTTTTAGCTTCTTAAGAAATTTCTGATCTAGCAAGGACTCGGGCATATTTCTAAGAACTAGTGTGGAGTTAAACATTATTGCGGTTTCCAGAAATGATTCTATCTCTTCTTCGTGTTCTGTTGCGTCAACGGATACGCTGAATCCGATCTGCATTAGCTCAATCACTTTTGAAGAACTTAAATTATCTGTCATGTTGTTTTTACTCCGATTTCGCGAGATATTTATGAATAAATATTCAGAGAAAATAAACACTTTCAAATTTATATCCAGAATACTTCATAGGATTTAGTATGAATAGATTACTTGAACCAGAACTAATGATTGAGCCTGAGCAGGTTAGTGCTTATGCCGAGGCTGATTTTGAGGAACCCCATTCCAACTTTATTGACTTGCTCAAACACTATTGCTCTACTCTATATGAAGCAAGATCGGTACTAGATTTAGGATGTGGTCCGGGAGATATAACATTTAAGCTTACAAAAGCCTTTCCCAAGGCGACAATAGATGCAGTAGACGGCTCCGGGGAAATGCTTAAGTTTGCTGAAGATATATTAGAGGGAAAACCTTGGCTTCATGGAAGAATAAATTTTATTCACAGTATGATCCAGGACTTTAATTCAACCACGCAATACGATCTTATAATCAGCAACAGTCTATTGCATCACATTCCTGAACCACTGGTTTTCTGGAATAAAATAAAAGAACTCTCATCGCCTGAGACCTATATATTTATTATGGATCTCCTAAGACCCGACACAATTGAAGAGGCACAAAGACTAAGAGATCTGTACGTAAAGTATGAGCCTGAAATTCTGCAAAGGGATTTTTATAATTCCCTTCTAGCTGCTTTTGAGGTTGATGAAGTGAGGGAGCAATTGGCTAAGGAAGATTTAAGTAATTTGGATGTTCTTCAGGTTACTGATAGACATTTAATTGTTTTTGGTAACATTTGACCGTTATTAATTTGAAAATGCTATTTGATTGTCTAGTATATCTGTAGAAATTGTTTACAGAATTTATGGAAGATTTCCGGAGGTTCTTCATTGCAAAATGATCAATTAAAAGAAGCTATTGAGGTTACTAACTCTGAGCTGGTTATTCCCACCCATGCGAATCACTATGGCACGATTTTTGGCGGTAGGGTGCTAGAGCTTATGGATATAACGGGAGCTATGGCGGCCATGAGATTTGCCAATGAGGATGTTGTTACGGTGTCTATGGATGCCGTGGATTTTAGAAAACCTATAAAAGTAGGAGATATTGTTGAGCTTAAAGCAAAGGTAATTCATACTGCCCGTACTTCAATGGTCGTTAAGGTGGATCTTTACAGGGTAGGGAAATTTAGCTCTCAAAAGGATTTTAGCTGCCGGGGGTATTTAGTATTTGTAGCTATTACTTCTGACGGCGAGCCTAGAGAAGTCCCAACACTTAAAGTCACCTCCGAAGAGGATAAGAAATACTGGAAGATTGGAGAAAATATCAAACAGAGAGCTAAAGAACGACAAGTTCGGGATGCTGAAGAACCTTAAGCATCAATTACTCAGGCATTTGTGATTCCATCTCGGTGCAGCTTACCTCAGCGTTCTCAAGATTGTTACCTGTACCTGCTGCACGTTGGCAGCTATAAGTTCTTCCCTGGCAAAGAGCCGTCCATGTAGCGCTTCCATCCTCTTTAATATTATGCTGAATTACCTCTATATGGTTCGCGTTGCATGTAGTAATCTGGCCAACCGATTGTTCTTGGAGAGTCTGGATTACAAGTGGGTTACCACATGCAAATAATACAAAAGCCGCTACTGCAATTACCAATCTTTTCATTATTCACCGCCTCTGTATAAATTTGTTTTTTTGATTAGTTCTGTTCCCTAATTAGATGTATCATAATAAGCTAGAATACTTATCTTTTCAATCTAAGAGAAGTAATTCTTATTATGAGAGCAATAGTTCTTAATAAAACAGGCGGACCTGAGCTGCTGGTCCCAACAGATGTTAAAGAGCCTGAGCCTGGGAGTGGAGAGGTGCGAATTAAAATAAATTACGCGGGGATAAATTATGCCGAGATTCTTTCGCGGAAGGGGCTTTACGGATGGGCACTAAAACGTCCCTATATATTGGGCATGGAGGCATCCGGCATAATTGACGAGCTTGGGTCAGGCATAAGTAATCTAAAAGTCGGACAAAAGGTTATGGTTGGAACTAAATGCGGGACTTATGCCGAGAAAATTGTAGTTCCTGGGGAGCGGGTAGTTCCAGTGTTAGAAACTTACAGCATGGAGGAGAGTGCTTCATTTCTGGTTAATTATATGACTGCATGGGTTTCGCTTGTTAAGATGGCAAAAATCAGTCCCGGGGATAATGTTCTTATTACCGCTGCCGGTGGGGGTGTAGGAACGGCTGCAGTACAGATTGCTTCTCGCTTTGGATGCAGAGTATATGGAATGGCCGGGAGCGAGGAGAAAATTGAATTGATAAAATCTTTTGGTGCAACCAATGGATATAACTATCGTGATCCCAATTGTTTTATAGACCTCTTAGGGGATACGGGTGGAGTGGATATCGTATTAGAAATGGTGGGCGGGAGGGTATTTAAGAAGAGTCTGGATGTTTTAAATCCCTTTGGGAGATTAGTGGTGGCCGGGTTTGCTAGCCTGGATTTGAAAAAGTGGAACCCTCTTTCCTGGATTCAAACATGGAGGGATATACCCAGAGTTAATGTTGGTAAACTTGCTCAAAAGTCAGTGGCTGTTATGTCGTCTCATCTGGGTTATTTACTAGAAGAGGAACCTAAGCAAATGGAGTATATTTTAAGTGATTTAAAGGATTTTGTTGAAAAACACAATATTAAACCCGTAATTGGAAAAGTCTTTCCATTTGAGGGAGCTTCTCAAGCTCACAGGTATATAGAAAGTCGTCAAAGTTATGGAAAAGTGCTTTTGAAAATCGGGAGTTAATTTATTCTTAAGTATGATTTAGTTAAATTGCATTAAATCTGCTTTAAGCCATTTCCTCGTTGCTGGAAATAAGCCTATCTAAGATTTCTTTTTGTATTTCTTCAATTTCGTCTTTTGCTTTTCTAACTTCCTCTGTTTGTTTTCCCCTTTGTTCACATTCTTCTATCAAATCATTTACGTTTAACACAATCTGTTTTAGTTTCGTCTGGGCTTCAATATTGGCCTTGATGCGCATATCTTCATCTTCCCATTCCCGCCTGCTATATCCTTCAAGCTCCTTTGCCTGGATCACAAGCTCCCTGAGCCTATCCTTGTATCCATGAAGTGCTTGGTGAATAACTGATTGGATTTCTGCTTTCTCTCCAGGATCTCTCCATAAAACATTCTCCAAAAACCTCAAATCTTCCTCTGAAACTTCCTCTTTGCCGTCGAGATAAGCTTTAGCTTTAAGCACAGAGATACTCTGTTTGTATCTTCTGTCCGAGGGGGTCATTCCCTTTTTCTTAAGCTCCTTTCTTATGCGTCCTATGAGCTTTAATATTTTGGGAGGAACAATTATTTTCATAGCTTGAGATTTACAGTAATCGAGCTCCTGTGGGGTAATAACAGTCTCGTTTGAATTTGCCCCATCACCTTGCAGTAATTTTAAGAATCTAAAATCCTCTTTAATATAGTCCACTACATATCTCAGTAAAAATCTGTCGTAAAGAGCCTCTAACTCGTCTTCTTCTGAAGGGAGTTCATTGCTGGCTCCAAAAAGAGAAATCAGTGGTATCTCACTTACTTCGGTCCCGTTATAGTAAATTCTCTCATTCATAACTGTAAGAAGGGTATTTAGTATCGAAGAGCTTGCCTTAAAGACCTCATCCAGAAACACAATGTGAGCTTCCGGTAATTTGCCGCTTGTAACTCTTCTGTATTCGTCGTTTTCAAGTCCTTTAAGGCTAACCGCTCCGAAAAGCTCTTCCGGTGCTGTAAACTTTGTAAGTAGCCATTGAAAGTATTGAGTACCGTTAATTCTATTACAGACTTCACTTACAAGCTGTGATTTTGCGGTTCCCGGTGGGCCTATAAGGAGCATATGATTATCTGTGAGCAGTGCTGTGAAGGTTCCGTCTATCACATCATCTCTTTCATAGTATCCGGCCTTGAGTTCATCTCTGATCTGTATGAGTTTTTCTAAAGCTCTTTCCATGAGATTATCTTTACCTTGGTTTGATTGTTTTCATTGGTTTTTCTTAGAACAGCCTCGATTATTCTTTTTGTAGGATTTGAGTCTCCCAAGCTTCCGACTGATTTAACCGAGAAGGTCTCGCTATAGCCCGAGTTGAGCGTTACACCAACCAACCCAGCGCTTATCTCTGATGAGGAATCCACTTCACTCGCTATTTCTCTTGCTTTTTTTTGATCGATAACCGGCTGATCTTCTCTCGCATCAATAATTTCATCGGCTATTTGCTCAATCATGTTGTCAGACACTTCATTTGTATTAGAATTCTCTTGTCCTTCGATTGCTGGAACGGTGGAACCTTTAATTGCCGCCATAATTACTACTTTAGGGGCAGTGCTGAAATTTATCTTCTTATCTCGAGGGTAGACTGTAACATAATCCTTTATTTTGTTAAAAAACTCTTCGTCCATTCCGTCAATTAAACGTACTTCCTGAACACTGTCAAGGGTGCCGTCCTTAATAGTGTAAGGGTTCTCTAGACTTGTATAAAATCCTGAATTAGCTCCGTTTGAATCCTGATCGTTCTGTGCGCCTTTTATAGGTTGATCAACCCAGTTTACCAAACTTGAAATAAATCGCTCGGATTTGGAGTCGTCCGCTTCAACTAATCTGAATAATTCCCTCAACTCTGTTAGCACTTGTTGGTCGACTCGGTTTGATGAAGAATCTACTAGAGCGTTCAGGTTTATTTTAGCTCTCTCATCAACAACAGTTACCGATACGCTCCCGTCCCCGACCGGGAAGAAGGGTACGTTAATAGCCCAAAATCCTTTTG
>DAOVUC010000183.1 GCA_030632765.1 Candidatus Dadabacteria bacterium | reverse complement strand
TTGTTAATTACTTTCCATCTGGAGCCAATAATAATCTCTGCCTGAATTTCAAGGTCAGACTCTTGGAAAATCTTTTTTTCCGCTTCCATCTTTTCTTCTAGCTGAATTTCGAGCTCTTTATAAAACTCTAATATTTCCTCGTCCATTTCATCATAATCAAGAGGCTCAATTGCATGAAGTAAATGTAGTGATGAATTTAGAGATTTTGCCATATAGATAGCATGCTCTCTCGCGTTTTCAGATTTTGCGGAAAAATCCGTGGGGTACAAAATTCTTTCGATCTTCATTTATATTCTCCTTAACACTTTATATTGAATAGTTTGGATCTTTCTTTATATAGAATTATATACGCACAAATATTTTAGACCAAGTCAGGTTATTGGACGTATTATACTGCTCCCCATTATGAAGCTAGTAAAATACTTTGAAAAAAGTATAAGGAGTGGGAAAGTGAAAGAGAGATTAGTTGCGAGCTGGATAAATGGATTGATTATTACAACACGAGCTATCTTCATTCAGCACACGGATACCAGACACCGATTCAGGCAGAAGAGGAGTATTCTCAGAATCATACTTCACATTTAAACGCTGCTTGACTATTGGAGGCTGTATAATATTATTTGTTAGTCATATTATATGACAAAAAATATTTGTAAAAGGGGGCAGATAAATGAAGAAATTTAGCGGTACGTTTACAGGTAAAGTAAATTGGCAGAATGATGTTACATTACACCATCGCGGTGGTCATCACTTAAATTTTGCAGAAGTATCAGGGAAGCAGGATTGTTCGGACGAGAAATGGAAAGGTGCCACACTTACCTACTGGACTTATTCGGATATTCAAGGAGATCAAAGTACATTCCACGCTTATTACAGCAACATAGACAAAGAAGGAGACAGAGACTGGGGAAGGATGGACGGCAGAACTTTCATGGATAACGGCGAGGTTAAGATAGAAGGGACATGGATTCTTGACGGTGGTAATGGGAAATTCAAAGGTATTAAAGGAAATGGAAAAGTTTGGGGACATGCGATCTCTCCGTTTGAAGTTAGCGTAGATTGGGACGGCGAATACGAAATTTAAACTAATTTAATCGTTGCTACGCTCCTGAGAGGAAATTAGAAGAGAAATAAAGATTGGATGAAAAATTGACCTAATTTTGTATTCTTGATACTTAACATACATACACCATCGGGTGGCGGCTCGGCGAAGTGGGGGGAAACTGGTCTTACAATCCACTCCCTATAATACTAGCTTAGTTTAAGCTGGAAAAATTCTTATAAAATTGTTTGGAAAGGATGAGAAGAATCGCAAGTAAGCATCTGCATTCTTCATGATTCCAACTTAAATCTAACTTGACAAAAGGGGAGCAGTACACTCTCATACAAGTTCTACGTACCTCTACTGCCGGATTGAAACTCCGGGCTCTCACCATACGTCAGAAGTAATTTAGAAATAATCAGCTAGCGGATGCTATCCGCATTCCAACTTAAACCGAGCTTGACTAAAGGGGAGCAGTACAACTCTTATCCGAATAACTTCTTTACTTTCTTAAGGGTTTGTATGCAAAGATCTATTTCTTCCTTGCTGTTATAAACATAAAAGCTCACTCTCGCCGTAAAGTCCATTGAGAGTTCATGCATAAGCGGTTGTGCGCAGTGATGACCGGAGCGCACCGCTATGCCCTCTTCATCAAGCATCCCCGCCACATCATGCGGGTGGACACCCTCTACGTTAAAAGAAACAACCCCTACACTTTGGCTATCACTCTTGTGCCCATAAATGTTTATCCAATCAAATTCAGACATTTTCTCAAGCGCGTATCTTAAAATTTCTTGTTCATGTTGGTAAATATTTGGGAGTCCTATGTTCTGAATATAATCCACAGCGGCCCCTAGTCCTATACCGCCCGCGATATTAGGCGTGCCGGCTTCATACTTCCATGGCAGCTCGTTCCAGGTGGATTTCTCTAATGTAACTTTCTCAATCATGTCCCCGCCGTACATAAACGGCTCCATATCTTCGAGAAGCTCCTGTCGGCCGTAAATAAAACCTATCCCCGTAGGTCCCATCATCTTATGCCCGGAGGCTACTAAAAAATCACAGCCAAGGTCATTAACATCTATTGGCATGTGAGGAATTGATTGAGCGGCATCTATTAAAACCAATGCGCCCACTTTCTTTGCCTCTTGGATTATGTGCTTTATCGGATTCACAGTGCCTAGTACATTAGAAGCATGGATCATGCTTACTAATTTAGTCCTCTCAGTGAGGAGTGCAGGCAATTCATCTAATAACAAATCCCCCTTGTCATCAATACCAAGCACGTTAATCTTAATACCCTTTAAGTCCCGCAGCATCTGCCAGGGGACTATATTGGAATGGTGCTCCATAATCGTGATAAGAACCTCATCCCCTTTTTTTAAGTTGTGAAGTCCCCAGCCATATGCCAGAAGGTTGATGGCTTCTGTAGCGTTTCTGGTGAATATTATATTTCTCCAGTCATGCGCTCCTATAAAATCTGCTACTTTTTTGTGAGCGTCCTCGTACATAACGGTGGATTCATAACTGAGAGTGTGCACTCCTCTGTGGATATTCGAGTTATGCTGACGGTAATAATTATCGATCGAGTGTATCACGCTCTGGGGTTTTTGAGTGGTTGCCGCGTTGTCTAAATAGATTAGAGGTTTACCGTGTATCCGACGCTTAAATACAGGGAAGTCATTTTTTATTAACAGGGGATCAAATGCCCCGGACGATTTAATTAATTTTTCCATAATTCTCCAGTGTAAAGATCAGAAGATGAGGGCCTGATTATTAGGCGGCTTTTTTTCCTATGAGCGCTTTTTTTAACACTGTTAATCCTAAAAGCGCACACTTAAATCTTATAGGTGAAACCTGGCCGCCAAGGGCTTCAAGCATATCCTGATCTGTGAATGATATGACTTCATTTACTTCCATGCCGGTTACATTTTCAGTGAGTATTGAGACAGATGCCTGGCTTATTGCACACCCAGTGCCGGAGAATTTAATGTCATCAAGCTTGTTGTCTTTAATTCTTAGATCGAGCCTGATCACATCCCCACACGAAGGTATGCCTTCTTCATAAGAGAAGTCAGCATCTTCTATCGTGCCGTAGTTCCGAGGGTTTTTAAAATGATCTAATATATATTCTAGCTTGTCGCTTTCCATATTATTTTCAATTTAAATTATTTTAATTATCTATCTTAATATACCAGTTTTTGCTGTATATTCACTTCTTTATGATTCTACGAGTAGAAAGTGTGATTAGTTTTATTCTTCTGATTGTACAACGCTCATAGAGCAGTTGTGTTCTCTTATTACTTTATCTACTCTCCCCAGATCACAGTCAACAACCCAGAAATAGCTAACCTGCCGGTTCATAGGTGAAGAGCTAAAAGAAATCACTTTCTCTGAATTGTTCTGTATCAAGTGGAGAGCATCAAAATGACTAAGTTCATCAGACAAATTAACCTCTAATTTGATCGGCTTATCCTTGAAACTAAAAGTAGTACGAAGAGCGTCTAAAATATCAGTTACGGTTAGAAGTCCAAGCAGGTCATTGTTTTCCGATACAACGGGGAGAGAGTTGAAACTTTTAATCCTAATGATTTCAGAGGCGCTCTCTATGGAAGCATCTTCCATGATGGTAAAAGGGTCAATTGCCATAACGTCTTTCACTTTTATGTCCTTTTTATCCGAAAGTGCGTTCATTAAATCTGTTTCGGTAACAATCCCAACTAACTTGCCATTTTCAACTACTGGGAATTGTCTGTAATTTAGTGCCTTCATCATCTCAGAAATATCCTGGGCACGGTCTTTTGGTGTTACGGTTCTTGGGTGAAGTGTCATATAGTCTTTTACCAACATTTGATTTGACCCTCCTGTAAAGTTTGCAATTGCTCAACCTTAGTTTGAGCTGATATACGTACTCAATATACAGACATTTATAATACCATGCAAAACAAACTCTCCAATAAGGATATATATGCTTGACAAATATAGCGGGCTTCGGTTTTCTTCTTAGAGAATGTTATGAGTAAAACAGGAACTGTATATCTAATCGGAGCGGGGCCCGGAGATAAGGGACTTATTACTGTCAAAGGGAAAGAGCTATTAAGGACAGCTGACGTAATAGTTTATGACTACCTTGTTAATACTGACCTTCTTCCTTATGTAAAAGAAAATGCTGAGATTATATATGTTGGGAAAAGAGCGGGACAAAAGGAAATGTCTCAGCAGAGTATAAATGCACTGCTAGTCAGAAAATCGAAAAAAGGTAAGATGGTTGCCAGACTTAAGGGCGGAGATCCTTTTGTGTTCGGAAGAGGCGCAGAAGAAGCCGAGTATCTAAAAGAGAAGAAAACACCCTTTGAAATAGTGCCTGGAATAACCTCTGTATCAGCAGTGCCTGCTTATGCTGGTATTTCGCTTACCCACAGGGATTTCACCTCTTCCTTCGCTGTAGTTACGGGACACGAAAATCCGTCTAAAGAAAAATCCAATATCCCCTGGGGAGCCCTATCACAAATAGGGACAATAGTTTTCTTGATGGGCGTT
>DAOVUC010000257.1 GCA_030632765.1 Candidatus Dadabacteria bacterium | reverse complement strand
GGTTTCATCTAGTATCGCTATGTTCACAAAAACTATTTTACTCGGTCTTGCCTACCTTAGAAACACCCGAATACTAATATCAAAAAGTAATGGTAAGCTTGGACAGTTCATTAATTTCAGATAAGATTCTTAATTAATCATGGCAAAAAGACAGGCAAAACTCGAAAGAAAAACATCAGAGGTAAAGGTTAAAGTGGACATTTCCCTTGATGGTACGGGGAAATTTGATATCGATACCGGTATACCGTTTTTTAACCACATGCTTTCTCAGTTCGCCAAGCACGGGTACTTCGATCTCAATATACAGGCTATAGGCGACATCGATATAGATTTTCACCACACAGTAGAAGATGTCGGGCTTGCCCTGGGAGAGTCAATTTTAAAAGCCCTGGGCGACAAAAGGGGTATAACCAGGTTCGGAGAGGCTTTTGTTCCCTTTGACGAAACACTTGCGTTCGCGTGCGTAGATCTAAGCGGAAGACCCCACTTTGAACTTAGAGTGGAAATCCCCAAGTCTAAGGTAGGCGAGTTCGATGTTGAGCTTGCGGAAGAGTTCTTTAAGTCTTTTACGAATACGCTCAAGTGTAACCTCCATATAGAACTTAAATATGGCGATAATCTCCATCACATAATAGAGGCTATGTTTAAGGCGGTAGGACGAGCACTGGACAAGGCAACAGGGCTTGACCCTAGATCCAAGGATATACCCTCAACAAAAGGTACACTCTAGAAATGATCGCCATTGTAGATTATGGAATGGGAAATCTGAGAAGCGTAAGCAAGGCTTTTCAGAGTCAGGAATTCCCCGCCATAGTAACAAGAAATCCGGACGATATTGCAGGCGCTAGCGGACTCGTGCTTCCCGGAGTAGGGGCATTTGGAGACTGCGTAAAAAATCTTGGTGAATATGGGCTCATAGACCCAATAAAAGAGTTTATAGATTCAGGAAGGCCTTTTTTGGGGATTTGTCTAGGGCTTCAAGTGCTATTTGAGGAAAGCGAAGAAGCGCCTGGTGTAAAAGGACTTGGTCTCATTAAGGGCAGGGTAATAAAGTTCCCTGATTTTAAGAATGAAGGCTTAAAAGTCCCTCATATGGGATGGAATCAGGTTACTATTAAAAAAGATATTCCAATTTTAGAAGGTGTACCTCAAAATAGCTGGTTTTATTTTGTGCACTCTTACTATCCCAAACCCGAGGATGACAACGTAAGCGCAGTCAAGACTTTCTACGGTTTGGAATTCACTGCTGCAGTCGCTAAAGATAATATCTTTGCCTCCCAGTTTCACCCGGAGAAGAGTAGCACTCTGGGTCTAAAGGTCATTCAGAATTTCTCTGCCTTATGCGGTGAAAAGTTAAGAGCCTGAGAGCTTAATTTACAGGATATTTATTTTCAGAACTCCCTGGTGTAGACGTTCCAGGCTGGTTTGATGTGGGAGCGTCTCCGTATATTGCTTTGTACGCCCCGTAACTTCTAAGAATTCTCCTAATATAATTCCTCGTCTCCCGGAAAGGGACTTCTTCTATAAATTCGTCTTTTTCAAGTCCGTAAAACCTCACTTTCCAATCAGCTGCCCTATGAGGTCCCGCGTTGTAGCTTGCAAGCGCAAGCTCAATGTCTCCGTTGAACTTATCCAGCACCTGTTTGAAATAAAATATCCCCATCTCGATATTTATTCTAGGTATTGTCAGCATCGCTGTACTAAATCCGTTAATACCAATTTGTCTGGCTACAGTTCTTGCTGTGGGTGGGATTAACTGCATAAGCCCAACAGCATCAGCAGGGGATACGACGTCTTTTTGAAACCTACTCTCCTCTCTGATAATTGAATATACGAGCAGCTCGTCAACTCCGTATTTCTTGGCATAGGGGCCAACAAATTCCTGGAAACCCTTAGGGAATGAAAGCCTGTTTGCTTGAGGGAGTCCAATTCCCTGAGCTACATTTATGGATTTATTATAATCGTCCACTTGGGAATAAAGTAAGCTTACTATGACAAATTCTTCCTTTGTTCCTGCCTCATCTTCCATAGCGATTATTTCAAGCTTCGCCTCATCTACCATTCCAAGGTTGATGAGTAACTGCGCTTTTTCTTTCCTTGAATTTGCTCTTGGGCCAAGCGCCGAGAATTCCGGGTTTATATTTGCGAATTTAGGAGTATAACCGCTTTTCTTTTGAGCAAGATATGTATGATAAGTAGGTATTGTGGATCCCGCAAGCTCCCTGTATTGAACGTGAGCTTCATCATGTTTACCTTGTTTCTCTAACGTTCTGGCTCTCCAGTATTTGGCGTTTGAAGCATTAAAAGTAGAATCTGAGTCTGTGAATGCGGAGAAAGTTCCGTGTGCTTCTCTATATTGTCCTTTTCTGTAATAAATCCATCCAAGATACCAAGCGCCGTCTTCTGCATATTTGTTTCTGGGATATGATCTTATCAGGATATCGTAAGTCTTGATCGCTTTTTGTGTGTTGTTATTTATTTGATAAAGCCGGGCTGCATTATAAAGCCCTTCTGGAGCAAGCGGGCTGTTAGGATATAACTGATGAATCTGAGTGTAGAGTTGAGAAGCCTGTGAATCGAGCCCCTGTTTAGTTTTTAACTTCCCTCTCCAGAAAAGTGATCTCGGAGAACTTATATTTTTAAGAATATTTTCAGCTTCGTTAAGTCTTTTGGTGTTAACCATGGCAATACCCATATTTGTTCTGACTTCAGTGCTTTTTGATGAAAGTTTATTGTAATTATTTAGAGCCGAACTCCATCTTGATTTGTCAAAAAGAATATTTGCACGCTCAAGATAATCTGATTGTGAAGGCTGAAATGCAATACCTTGAGTATTACTTATTCTATTGGCTGTCGTATAAGCTTCTGTAGATGATTTAGTTTCCGGATACTGAACCCAAATGCGCTTGTAAGTGATCAATGCA
This sequence comes from Candidatus Dadabacteria bacterium, assembly GCA_030632765.1. Classification (GTDB taxonomy): domain Bacteria; phylum Desulfobacterota_D; class UBA1144; order Nemesobacterales; family UBA2774; genus CR02bin9. The sequence goes on along the minus strand of DAOVUC010000257.1, from coordinate 244 downwards.
TCGCCATATTTTCCTTGTTTTTCCAAAGCCTCCCCAAGGCCCAATAGGTAGGAAGCCTTTAAACTCCTGTTCTTCTCTTCCAGCGATAATGATCTGAATATTCTCTCCGCATTTACATAATCCCCTGACTGTGTGTATATGCTTCCTAAACGCGCCAGAGTCTTTTTCTTGAGCCCGCTCTCTGGATACTGGGTTAGTATTTTATTAAATAGGGTCGAAGAACTGCTGTAGTCCCCAAGATTTT
>DAOVUC010000253.1 GCA_030632765.1 Candidatus Dadabacteria bacterium | reverse complement strand
GTGACCCCTAATGTGATTTCTACTACTATGGATGTTGGTGGTTCTCCTACCGGTATCGCGGCGTTTCCGGATGGTGCTTTTGTATATGTCACTAACAGGGATTCCAATACATTAACACAGTTAGAATTTGTTCAAGCATCAGACGGTGAATTAGGATGGCCTGCGACCGACACAAGCGATACTGGTGATTCCCCGGTAGCTGTTGCAATAAATTCAATTCCTATGCTTGGAGGACCAGGGCCGGAGCCGCCCATGGGAGACGGAAACGGGAGTTCGAGCGAGTCATGCGCGCTGGCAGCACCCGGAGCAGTGCCCTCTATTCCTTTATATTTATTAATCCCGGCATTTATTCTGATTAGAAGGCTCCGGAGAAGACGGACTAACTAAAGGTATACATACAAAAGATAGTTTCAAAACCATAGCCAAGTCTTCTTAAAACCAGAGGCTAAGCATGATGCTGTCTTACCGACCCCGGATTGAAATGAGTATATAAATATCACAGGGAAGAACTACACTCTTTAAAAATCCAACTTAAATCAAACTCGACAAAAGGGGTGCATATTGCACGAGAATGGTTTATACTTTATTAAGAGATGTGAACAAATGGCAGCAAAAAAAGTTTTTCTCACATACCTGGGCAATAGGAAATGGAGAAAGGTTAGAAGTTCAAAAGCTCCAGCGGGAAAAAATTACCTGAAGTATGCCGGGAACAGGAAATGGAAAAAAGTTAGCGCTACTGTCAAAGTTGTTGGGACTTAGGTAATTAAACACACATACTCTCTCTAACTGCACCTTCCTCTCGTACGGATAAGCCCATATATCCGCTTGTTTTAGTTGATGTGTATTCAACTTAAACCGAGCTTGGCAAAAGAAGAGTAGTACAGTGATTAGAATTTAATATATATTAACTAACCACCCATTTAGCTTTTAAGTCTCCTATGAGGTAAATTAATCAAAGTATGCTGAGTGAATTCCGACGAATATTAAAAGAGCATTCGGAAGATGTTTATGGAATAGGGGCTTATAAGACACTCTCTTTCTATACTGTCTTATCTCTATGTTGTATATTTATTCCGGTCCTATTTCTTCTAATATTGGGTCTCTGGAAGCTGTTTTCATAAACGGATTCACTCCCAATTCCGATTTTTATTAGTTAAGTTTGATTCTTAATCTCCTTTATGTAAGAAGGGCATTTCACAAATGGGAAAGATAAGAGTTCTGTCTGATATTATTGTCTCCAAAATAGCAGCGGGAGAAATAGTTGAGAGGCCGGCTTCTGTAGTTAAGGAGCTGGTTGAGAACTCAATTGATGCCCGAAGCACAAATATAAGGATTGAGCTTGAATCAGGGGGCAAGAAACTCATCACCGTCTCTGACGACGGCGAGGGGATGAGCAGAGATGAAGCGCTATTATCCCTTGAGCGCCACGCGACTAGTAAGATAAAGGACATAAACGACCTCTTTTCCGTTAAATCCTTGGGATTTAGGGGAGAGGCTATACCCAGCATAGCAAGTGTCTCAAGATTCAAACTTACAACCAGAACAAATGAAGAAGTAATAGGATCGGTGATAACGGGTGAGGGCGGTATCATCAGAAAAGTTGAGGAAACGGGATGTCCCCCGGGTACCACCCTTCAAGTTAAAAACCTCTTCTACAACACCCCGGTCAGATTAAAATTTATGAGAAAAATCGAGACGGAACTCTCAAATGTTCTAGACATAGTACAGCGGGAAGCGATGTCGAGACCCGAGGTAGGATTTGAGGTCCTGCACGGCGGCAAAACGCTTTTGCGTCTTTCAAGAAAGGATAATTTCCCTGACAGATTGTCAGATATTTTTCCGAATGCAGAGTTACACAGTGTCTCTGCTGAAGCAGAAGGCGTTAGAGTCTCAGGCTTTATGAGCAGTCCTCTCGATACCAGATCCACGACTCAGAAACTCTTTACTTATATAAACCTAAGAGCGGTAAGAGATAAGTTCTTAACCCGCATTATAATAGATGCTTACGGGAAGATGCTTGAGAAAAGGAAATTCCCTCAGGGCGCTCTATATCTGGAGATTCCGGCTCAGGAAGTTGATGTTAATGTGCATCCTACTAAGAACGAAGTCAGATTCAGGAATCAAAGACTCATTGCGGACTTGATCAGAGCGTCTGTTCTTAAGATGCTTAGAGAGGCTCCCTGGATAAAGAGTTATCGTCAACGGGTGGAAAACTCACTCTCTGAATATATGGAGGGAAGAGATAGTCCATCAAGTTATGAGCCCGCCCGCCATTTAAATAGACCTGAGAGAACATTCGCTGAAGAAATAAGAGAGGGTGACATTCCAAGCGGCAATGATAGCGTTCCAGTTAGAAATGAATTCGGCTCAATTACACACTCCGGGCATGATTACCACATAGCTCAAAATGATTCACCACCAAAAAGTCTTTTTGGAAAAGGGGGGCTTTACTCAAGCTTACGTATAATAGGACAGATTAAGGAATTATATATAGTTTGCTCATCAGAAAATGGGATGGTGCTGGTTGACCAGCATGCTGCGCATGAGAGGATAAACTACGAAAAATTAAAGAATGCGTATAAGGGAGATAAAGAGCCCGAGGTACAAGAACTACTTGTACCTGAAGTAATTGAATTTACACCTTATGAATCGAGCTTAATCGAGAAACATAAGGGAGAATTTGAGACCTTGGGTCTGCGTGTTGAGGAATTTGGGAATAACAGTTTCTTAATACGATCTGTGCCCGCACTGCTTAAGAATGTAGATTCTGCCTCACTTCTTAAAGATGTAATCTCTGAGATAGCGTCTACCGGTAAGCAAGAGAGCATAAGTGATAAGATAGACCTTGTAATTGCTACGATGGCTTGTCATTCATCTATCACAGCCAAATTTGAGCTTAATCTTGAGGAGATGAAAGCATTACTTGAAGAGCTTGACCGTATGGAATTTCCTCACTCCTGCCCCCATGGGAGACCTGTTGCGCAAGAGCTTTCATATTACGATATAGAGAGGATGTTTAAGAGGACCTGAACTAATGGAATAGCGGATTGTTTTTACGCTCAGAGTGAGTGCAAATTCACACCTATAGAGCAGCAGAGCTTGTAAACCACTAGTTGTAAAAAGGATATAGATCATGTCTATCAAGGTTAAATGCCCTAAATGTAAAAAAAAGGTACTTTGGGATAAGAATAAATGGAGGCCC
>DAOVUC010000063.1 GCA_030632765.1 Candidatus Dadabacteria bacterium | reverse complement strand
GGTTATTATATATCCCAAAAACACCGCACTCTTCTTTAAGCTTAGGCATAGCTTTTTAGTATATTCTCAAATCCCAAGGCCCATTTTCTATAGGCTTTGGATATAGGAATATTAATTAAGTCCTCTATGAATAGTCTTGTCCCACTTACCCTGCCGATTATTTCCATCGGTACATCGTAAGTTTCCGTTAAGTTTTTAATCTTAGTAATGTTGTGCTCGTCAAGTGATATTATTGCTCTTGCCTGTGATTCTGAAAATAAGAGGGCGTCATCCCTTATTAATCGAGGTATTTTAATTTCAACACCTTTTAGGCCACTAGGTGTAAAACAGCACTCAGATATCGCTTGCGTAAGACCTCCCTCGGATATATCGTGAGCCGATATTATTATACCTTCTTCTGAAGCTTTAAGTAAGGCCGTGATCAATTTCAATTCCTTATTCAAATCAAGGCTAGGAGGCGTTCCACATACTCTCCCATGGATTTGTTTTAGATATTCGCTTCCGCCAAATTCCTCTTTAGTCTCGCCAAGTAGAACGATAATGTCTCCCTCGTTTTTAAACCACTGGGTCGTATGTTTATGCATGTCTTCAATAAGCCCCACCATGCCAATTGTCGGGGTTGGGTAGATTGCCGTACCCTCGGTCTCGTTGTAGAAACTTACGTTACCGCTTACAACGGGGGTGTTTAGTTTAGAGCAAGCCTCGCTCATACCATCAATTGCCTGCTCGAACTGCCACATTACTTCTGGTTTTTCAGGACTGCCAAAGTTGAGACAGTCAGTTATAGCAAGAGGAGTGGCTCCTGAACATGCCAGGTTACGGGCGCTTTCCGCAACCGCAATTCCCGCCCCTATGTAGGGATCAAGATAACAGTATTTTGAATTGCAGTTTACTGTCATGGCAATTGCTTTATTTGTGCCCTTAACTCTGACCACCGCGGCGTCAGAGCCGGGTAGGGTAAGGGTATTAGTCCTTACCATGTAATCGTATTGCTCAAATATCCACCTTTTACTTGAGAGGGTAGGTGAGGATAGGAGTGTCAAAAGTACTCCCTCAAGGTCCTTAGGTACAGAGATGGAGGATGTCTCAAGATTTCTAATATCGTCAATATAATCAGGTTTTGTAGCCGGTCTATTATAAGAGGGCGCTTCTTCTGATATAAGATTAATCGGAATATCAGCGGATAGATCGCCTTTGTCCGTAATAATGAGTTTACCCTCGTCGGTGACTTCTCCTATTATGCTGAAGTCAAGGTCCCATTTCCTGAATATGTCCTCTGCTATGTGTTCTTTCCCTTTTTCGAGAACCATTAGCATTCGTTCCTGTGATTCGGATAACATTACCTCATAAGGAGTCATGGATTCTTCTCTTCTAGGTACCTTATCAATTTCTATCCTAAGTCCTGTGCCTGCTCGCTCGGCCATCTCGGTTGAAGAAGAGGTGAGCCCAGCTGCTCCCATATCCTGTATACCTACGACAGTCCCTGTCTTAAATAGCTCAAGGCATGCTTCTAAAAGGAGTTTTTCCGTAAAAGGGTCTCCAACTTGAACTGCGGGTCTTTTCTCTTCAGCCTCTTTGGTAAATGTCTCAGAGGCCATTACCGCCCCGTGTATACCGTCTCTTCCGGTTTTTGATCCAACATATATAACAGGGTTGCCAACTCCCGTAGCATAACCTCTGAATATCTTATCTGTCCTAGTAATGCCTAATGCAAAAGCGTTTACTAGAGGGTTGCCGTTGTAGCAGTCATCAAAATAAACCTCTCCGCCTACTGTAGGAATACCAATACAGTTTCCATAGCCTGCTATGCCGTCTACAATCCCGTCTACTAGAAATTTAGTTTTTGATGATGAGGGGTTTCCAAACCTGAGGGAATCCAGGATCGCAATCGGTCTTGCTCCCATTGTAAATATATCCCTTAATATCCCACCTACCCCGGTAGCCGCCCCCTGATAGGGTTCAATAAAAGACGGATGATTATGGCTTTCCATCTTAAATACTGCACAAAGTCCTTCTCCAATATCAACTATTCCAGCATTTTCTCCAGGACCCTGAATTACAACATCCCCTGTCGTTGGGAGTCTTTTTAGATGAACTCTTGAGCTCTTATAAGAGCAATGTTCGGACCACATTGCCGCAAGTATACCAAGCTCCGTTATATTAGGTTCTCTGCATAGAGTGTTTACAATCTTATTGTATTCTTCTTCTGTTAGTCCGTGATCTAAAGCGGTTTTTAAGTTGGGCATATTGGGTTCGTTTCTCTCGTAATTAATATACCCGTAAATTACGTTAGATTGTATTGTATAGATATCATTTTAGATTGAAAAAAAATCAAATACGACGTTATTGTGGTCTATGTCAAAGATCTTTTCTATTTTAATTCTTCATACTCTTATGGGGGCCTCGTTTTCTTGGCATCTCTCTTCGTTTCTTGAGAATCCAAAGAAAAATTGCGGAGGAAGAAAAAAAGAGATGAATATCTAGTTATTAAAAGAGTCTTAAGGTGGAAAAGCCCCATTTAAAAGATGGTCAAAATATACCGACCTTGAAAAAGAGAGTCTAAGAACAAGATGGACCGAAATTGAAATTGATCTTGTAGCTATAGCTCTAAGAAATGGAGAGGAACTACCTGGCTTTGTAGATCGGATACCATCTTCTGAGAAAGATAAGAAATTACTTAAAGAATTGGGTGTAAACGGCGATGATAACAGAATTATAATTATGATCTTAGAGGAATCAATCTTGAAAATGAAGACCTGAGGATCTAGATCTATATATTGATTTTATTGTTAATATCTGTGTTTAAGTAATTTCCTGTACCTCTTTAAACAATTCATCAAATTATATTCGTTACGGTTTTAACCGTATCTTATGTAAAAGCGTTTTTGTCTATAGAGATACCTTCTATAGTCAGGTTGCAAGGTATTGTATAATGGTTTTTCGCCTTGTATCATTACTTGGATCAAAACCATATGGATAAATTTATGCAAGACATAGTAAATACCAATATAAAAGATTTGAGCCCAGGGGAAATTGAGAAGTTTGTACTTGATAACGATTTCAAGCCTTTTAGGGCTCGGCAAATAGCCAAGTGGTTATATAAGAAAGGTGCGGTTTCCTTTGACGATATGACAGATCTTTCAAAAGACTTTAGGGATATTCTTGAGGTTTCTTTCTCTCTGAAGTCCTCACTTGAGCTAGTGGACGAACTAGTTTCCACGGACGGCACTAAGAAGTACCTATTCAAACTATTTGACGGTAACCAGATTGAAAGCGTTTTGATACCTGATAAAGCGAGAAACACCCTTTGCATCTCCTCACAAGTAGGATGCGCACTTGGATGTACCTTTTGTATGACAGGAACTGTAGGAAAGATTAGAAATTTGACCCCCTCAGAAATACTAGATCAGTACATGATGATAAACCAAACTAATGCTATAACTAATATTGTTTTTATGGGTATGGGAGAGCCTTTGGATAATTTGCAAAATTTGGTGAAGGCAATTAATACATTCATTGACCCAAAGTGTCTTGGACTTTCTCCAAAAAGAATTACAGTATCAACTTCCGGACTAGTTCCTAAAATTAAAGAGCTTGGCAAGCAGGTATCCGTAAATCTCGCCGTCTCTTTAAATGCGCCAAGGGATGAGCTCCGAAATGAATTAATGCCTATAAATAAACGCTATCCAATAAAAGAGCTTCTAGATGCTAGCGTTAATTTCCCTGTCCCAAATAGGAAATATCTCATGTTCGAATATGTTCTCTTAAAAGATGTTAATGATTCTGATAGTGATGCTCATGCTTTGGGAAGACTTCTCGAAGCTATAAAATGCAAGATAAATGTTATTCCTTTTAATGAAGCAAATCCGCTGCCTTATGAGACCCCCTCTTGGGAGAGAGTTCTAAAGTTTCAGGAAATACTGATATCATATAAGATAAATGTGAGGATAAGAAAAAGCAGGGGTAGTGATATTCTGGGTGCATGCGGGCAGTTGGCTGCAAAATATCCCTCAAAAACTGTTAAAGATACTACAGGGGCGCAGAGTCCGTTATAACAATATTAGGGAGCAATTTATAAATAATGACAGGCTCAGAGGTTAGAGAATTATTTCTTAAATATTTTGAAGATAATAATCATACTATTATCAGGAGTTCATCGCTAATACCTAAAAATGATGCAACCCTCCTCTTTACAAATGCGGGAATGGTGCAGTTCAAAGATACATTTTTGGGTTTGGAAAAGCGCTCGTATAATAGGGCTACCTCATCACAGAAGTGTGTTAGAGCAGGTGGCAAACATAACGACCTGGAAAATGTAGGACACACTTCAAGACACCATACTTTTTTCGAGATGCTGGGGAATTTTTCTTTCGGTGACTATTTCAAAAAAGAAGCCATTGAATTTGGCTGGAAGCTGCTGACTGAGGTCTATAAGATTCCAGTCGAGAAGCTTTGGGTTACAGTATTTGAAGAAGATGATGAAGCATCAGAATTATGGCAAAAAGTAATTGGGCTCCCACAAGACAGAGTACTTCGTATGGGGGAGAAAGATAACTTCTGGTCTATGGGCGATACGGGTCCATGTGGGCCGTGTTCTGAAATTCTGATAGATCAGGGTGAAGAATTTAGCTGCGGGAAGAAAACCTGCGAGCCGGGTTGTGATTGTGACCGTTATCTTGAGCTTTGGAACCTTGTGTTCATGCAGTATGACCGGGATTCAAGCGGTAAAATGACACCTCTTCCCAACCCGAGTATAGATACCGGTATGGGGCTTGAGCGGATTACAGCTGTGCTCCAGGGGGTTAAAAGCAACTATGAAACGGACCTTCTTCGCGGAGTAATTTCGAATGTGGAAGAGATTTCCGGAAAAACCTACGGAGAGGATGCGGACTCCGATGTTTCAATGAGAGTTATTGCCGATCATGCCCGGGCTGTAACGTTCCTTATCTCTGACGGAGTATTTCCTTCAAACGAGGGTAGGGGATATGTTCTCAGAAGAATTCTAAGACGCGCGGTTCGTCATGCTAAGATGCTCGGAATTCAAGAGCCCTGTCTATATAAGATAACTAACAGAGTTAAAGAAATAATGCAGGACGCATATCCTGAGCTTGAAGAAAGAATAGAATTTGTAGCCGATGTTGTTAAGAATGAAGAAGAGAGGTTCTTTGAAACGATAGATAGAGGGCTTGATCTTTTAAAAGCTGAGATTGATAACCACCAGGGCGAGAAAGTACTTCCTGGAGATGTCATTTTTAAACTGTATGACACCTTTGGTTTTCCCGTAGATCTAACTGAGGACATTGCTGGCGAGGCCGGGCTTACTCTGGATCATGAGGGATTTGAAAAAGAGATGGAACAGCAGAGAACACAGTCTAGGAAAGCCTGGAAAGGGGATTTGGATGGGGAATTAGAACCCTTGTATAAGGAGTTTGTATCGGGCGGACTGACAGTAAATTTTACGGGGTATGACAGGACAGCAGATACCGGAAGAATCACTGCAATAATTAAGGACGGGGTCCTCCTCGATAATGTAGAGGAAGGGGATGAAGTTGATCTCATTAGTGATAAGACCCCTTTTTATGGGGAATCGGGAGGTCAAGTTGGCGACCGGGGCACAATAGAGGCACAGAGGGGGATTGCAGAAGTAATTGATACAAAAAAACCGCTTCCTGGAATCATAGTTCACCGTACGGTTGTTAAAAAAGGAGCGCTTTGGGTTGGTGACAAAGTAGAGCTTAAGGTTAATGAAAAATTCAGATACGGTGTAGAGACTCATCATTCGACTACTCATATACTCCATGCAGTGCTCAGGGAAGTGCTTGGGACACATGTGGGTCAGGCAGGCTCTCTTGTTGCGCCTGGGAGGCTCAGGTTCGATTTCACACACCATTCTTCTATTGATGATAAAGATTTAAGAAAAATGGAAGACATTATTAACGAGAGGATTAGATGGGATGATAATGTAATTATTGAGACCGATGTCTCATATGATGATGCAATAAAAAAAGGGGCAATGGCATTTTTCGAGGAAAAATATGGGGATAAAGTGAGAGTTGTGAGCATTGGGGATTATAGCGTGGAGCTTTGCGGAGGCTCTCATCTTAATACTTCTGGAGAGGCGGGACTTTTTAAGATTGTTTCAGAAGGTGCTTCTTCTGCTGGAATTAGGAGAATAGATGCGCTTGCAGGAAAGTCAGCTTGGGACTTTATGAGGGGGAAAGAGGATACGCTTGCCCAGGCTTCTAATCTTTTGAGGGTTGCAGAATCCGATCTCATATCTAGGCTCAAAAAGCTTGTTGAAGAAAACGAGTCGGTTAAGAGCGAGCTTGATTCATACAAAAATAAAATGCTTAGTGAAAGAGCCGGCGATTTAATGGACAACATAAAAGAAGTTAACGGTACCAAGGTCCTAGCGGCCGAAGTATCTGGAGCCGATGCGGGTCAATTGAGAAAGGTTTGGGATGATGTGAGGAGTAAACTTGATTCAGGAGTTGCAGTTCTTGGTAGTAGAGATAACGGGAAGGCTTTTATTTTGGTCGGAGTAACTAAGGATTTAACAAATAAATATCATTCCGGAAATATGGTTAAAGAGCTTGCCCCAATAATTGGCGGCAAGGGAGGGGGTAAGCCTGATCTTGCACAGGCTGGTGGAGATAGACCTGAAAAATTGGGTGAGGCCCTTAGCAAAGCCTATGATATTATTAATGCTAATTAGTTTGAAGGGGCAACCTGATTTAAGAGCTTTTACTAATTCCCTTTTCTTTTAAAATACCTTTCATTTTCTTCAGTGCAGCGTTTTCAATCTGTCTCACTCTTTCCCGGGATATGTTGAATTTAGTCCCGAGTTCTTCTAGTGTAAGTGGTTTGTCCACTAGTATCCTGTTTTCGATTATAAACCTCTCTCTTTCTTTCAAGGTTTTTAGTGCATCGACCATTGTGCTCTTTACTATCTTTTCCTCTTCCGCTTTAGTTATCAAGTCCTCTTGGTTTTCCTCGTCATCTGCAAGAAAATCCATATGAGATAAATCAGTATCCCCGGTAATCTCAGCATCAAGAGATAAATCCTTGCCCCCCATTCTCTGGTCCATCTCTATTACAGCCTCATTAGAAACATTAAGTTTATCAGCAAGTTCTTTATAATCCTCTGAGCTAAGATTTCCCTCACCTATTTCCATTTGATTCTTAGTGGAGCGCAGTTTGTAAAATAGCTTTCTTTGCGCCTGAGTAGTTCCAACTTTGACTAAGCTCCAGCTTTTGATAATATAATTTTGAATGTAGGCCCTTATCCACCATACGGCATAGGAGATAATTCGATAGCCCTTTGTCGGATCAAATCCCTTGACAGCGTGCATAAGCCCTACGTTTCCCTCTTGGATTATATCCATTGTATTAAATCCATAGTTCTTGTATTCGTTAGCTACTTTTACTACAAATTTGAGGTTTGATGAAACGAGTTTTCTGGCAGCATCTAAATCGCCGTCATTCTTATACTTCATAGCTAGCTCGTACTCTTCCTCACGGCTTAATACCGGATAATTGCTAATTTCTGCAAGATATCTGTGAAGTGAAGTGGTATGGGCCGGTAGCAGGTTGCCCTGATATCGTTTTTCTTCGGTTTTGTCATTTTTGTTGTTTTTCTTTGGCATTTTGTATCTTAAATAGGTTTATTAGACAACTTTAGTATACGTTTGCATAGGATTCTAATCAACCTGTTAAATTTAGATTTGCAAGCAGTGTAATGATTATCTGAAAACATGAAATAATATTGCAGAATCCTTGACTCATATTATTCTACTGTATAGAATGTACTGCTTAAAGTTCTGAGCGTTCTTTATCGGTTCCGGAGTAGCTCAGCTGGCAGAGCGGGTGACTGTTAATCACTAGGTCGGGGGTTCGAATCCCTTCTCCGGAGCCAATGTTTTCAGTAGTTTCCGTAATATTCAATCTTTGTATTTT
>DAOVUC010000103.1 GCA_030632765.1 Candidatus Dadabacteria bacterium | reverse complement strand
TAAGTGGCTGAGCGAGACTAGTGCCTTCTCTTACATTGTCCCTTACTTCCTGCAGGGTTTTTCCATAAACTTTGTTTCCCATAACGGCCTCACCTATTTCAAGAGCGTCCAAAAGCGGGATACCGCTTGACAACAGTGTTGCCAATGTGCGGGTAAACCTCGATATTATCACCATGGAAGTGAGTTTGCCGAATACCGGCACTTTTAACATTAAACGGTCAAAAAACATTGTACCCTTCTCTGTTCTATTAAAGCGGATTGCCGCGAAGACGAGAATTATTACAAACAATAGAATAAATAGTATGTAGTTGTTCAAAAAATCACTTATTTTAATGAGAATAAGCGTCATTAAGGGAAGCGAGCTTTGACTCTCTTCAAATATTTTCGCAATTCGTGGAATTACATAAGTCATGGTGAAAAATAGAACTCCCCCTCCAATGAAAAACATAAACATGGGGTAGATTAGAGCCCCTCTGACTCTTGAGGTAAGAGCGGCTTGTGTTTCAAGAAAGTCCGCTAGTCTGAGAAGCACAATGTCCAGACTTCCGCTTGCCTCTCCAGCTCTAACTATATTAATATAGAGATCAGAGAATACATCTTTATGTTCGCTTAGAGCATTTGCCAGTGAGCTACCTTCGCTCACTCTTTCTCTAACTTCAGCAAGCACCTGACCCAGTCTGGCATCCTCAGTTTGTTCTGAAAGCGCGCTTAAGGAAGCTTCAAGTGGAAGTCCAGCTGATATAAGGGTAGAAAACTGTCTGGTAGTTACAGCAAGTTCAGATATCTTTATCCCTTTAAAAGGATTAAAGCTCCTTGATCTCCCTTCTTTTGCCTCATGTAGGGATGAAAGAAAAACTCCCTGACGTTTTAGTTTTTCAGTTGCCCCTTTAGATGATTCGGCATCAATAACACCTTGAACCCCTTTCCCGCTTTCATCTATGGCTTTATACTTATATACCGGCATATTTAGTAATAATTATACGTTGGATAGTTAAAATTGTAAGAACGTTCTTTAGACTATGAACTAACGTTCTCCTCTTCGGTGACGCGCATTACCTCATCTACTGAGGTTAAACCTCTGATTATGTGATTGGCCCCGTCCGTTCTTAATGTTGTCATTCCGTGCTCAATTGCTTTTCTTTTTATCTGTCCCGAATCAACATTGCTCAAGGTCAGATTTCTAATCTCATCATCAATAATAAGCATCTCAAAGATTGCTGATCTGCCGCTATACCCCATATCAAAGCATTTGTCGCAGCCTTTTGCGCGGTATAGGATGTCGTCCTTGAGTTCTCCTCTTGTAATTCCGACCTTCCTGAGTTCATCGTCTGAAGGTTTGTATGGCTCTTTACAGGAACTGCAGAGAAGCCGAAGCAGCCTTTGCGCGACCACGGCCATGAGTGAGGAGGCTACCAGAAACGGTTCGATCTCCATATCTATGAGTCTTGTGATAGCGCTTGCAGAGTCATTCGTGTGCAATGTGGAGAAGACAAGGTGCCCTGTTAGTGACGCATGTATTGCGATGTCCGCTGTTTCCCTATCTCTGATTTCACCTACAAGTATTACGTCCGGGTCCTGACGAAGAATTGATCTTAGCCCGTTGGCAAATGAGAGATTAACTTTTGAGTTAACCTGAATTTGGTTGATTCCCTGGATTTGATACTCCACAGGATCTTCGACTGTAATAATCTTTTTGTCCGGGGAATTTATTCTTTCAAGGCCCGCATAGAGAGTCGTTGTTTTTCCGCTTCCCGTTGGTCCTGTAACAAGTATAATGCCATGAGGGCGGCGTATTAATGATTCTACGACTTTAAGCTTATCACCTTTAAGCCCAAGATCTTCTAAACTAAGTAAAACAGAGGAGCGGTCTAAAAGCCTCATAACCACACTCTCCCCCCAGGTTGTAGGTACAGTCGATATACGCACGTCGACGTCTCTACCCGCAACTTTTACCCTTATCCTGCCGTCTTGGGGTTTTCTTCTTTCCGCAATATCTAGCTCGGCCATGATTTTTACTCTTGATATTACAGATGCCTGAAGTTTTTTGGGCACCGAAGTTATTTCATGCAGTATCCCGTCTTTCCTGAACCTTACTAACACTTCCTTTTCAAAACACTCGAGATGAATATCGCTCGCTTTTTCTTTTACAGCCTGAAAGAGTAGAGAGTTTACAAATCTGATAATGGGAGCCTCATCATCGGCGTCCAAAAGGTCCTTGGGCTCATGAATATCGTATTCCGTGATCCCTTGAGCCTCATCTTCAATCCCTTCCGCCATTTCTTTGTCGCGCTCATAGACACGGTTTATGATATTAAGAACGACGTGATCTAGGGCTAATACAGGCTCTATTTCGCATCCGACAAGCGATTTAACTTCGTCTAGAGCGTATAGGTCGAGCGGAGGAGCAAATACTATTACCACGCTATCTTCTTTTCTTTGAAATGGGATGAGGCGGTACTTTTTTGCAAAACTGATAGGAAGTATTTTTACAAGCTCGGGATCAATATCCTTCTCTGATATAGTAAGTATATAGGGGAATTCGTAGTATTGTGAGAGGACCTCAAGTACTTCCTCGTCTTCTAGAATATGAGATTTTAAAAGAGTCTCTTCCAGACTCTCCCCATTCTTAGACAATATTTCGTCAATTTTGACAAGAGCCTCTGGGTTTTTTTCACTAATTATTTTTTGAATGCTTTTCATTGTGATCAGTCAATATTAGTTAGTTCTCTTCCCTGTTGAATCCCCTTTCCTGAAGCAGCATATTTCGTCTTTGCCTTTCTTCGAGTATGCGCTGCATATCTATTTCATTTTCAATAATTCTAGGTGTAAGAAGGATCAAAAGGTTGATTTTCTGGCTTTGCCTTTGTTTAAATTTAAAAAGGTTTCCAAGAACAGGAATACTGCCTAGTACCGGAACTCTGTTTGTCAGCACACTCTCTCTATCCTGAACGAGGCCGCCTATTACAATAGTCTGCCCATTTTTTACAACTACCGATGAATCCGCAGTTCTAGTAGTTGTGGCGATACCAAAATCTTCGGTGTTAAGTCCCGGTACCGGGGTGGATCTTAATGCCGATACTTCCGTTAGTATGTTTAGATTTATGAACTCACCTTCGCTTATTTGTGGAGTTATTGAAAGTCTAATGCCGACAGGTTCTCTATCGATCGATTGAACTGTCACTCCCCCATCTCCAACTGCGCTACCCGTTGGAAACGGAATAACGTCTGCCACAATAATCTCAGCGGGTTCATTATCAGTTGTGATGATACTTGGCGTGGAGAGAACATTAACGTCTGTAAGTGAAGTGATTGCTTGAAAAAGAGCTGTGAATGATGGGATAGGTGGTATCGGGCCTGAGCCGTCGACATCAACTTCTTCTCCTACAAGACCCAAGAAAAGACCTGACAGGCTTCCTACCAGGTTTGCAGCAGCATCAGGATTTGCCGCAACGCCTAGAAGGCTCGGAACCCCTGGAAGAACTGTTCCGCCAAAGCCAAGAGTGCTGTCATTAACAGTAAATCCAATGCTCAAGTTTGTTCCGAATGATCTGAGTTTGTCCAGACTAACTTCTAAAATAGCAGCTTCTACAAAAACTTGCTTTCTTCTTATGTCCAGCTCATTGATTAAATCTTTAATTTCTTCATAATCTCTTCTAGATCCTATTATTATTACGGAGTTGGTTGCCGGATCGGCTGTGATTCTTATATTTTCGGTTTCAGCAACTACAGTGGAAGTTCGACTCGTCTGACTTTGCCGTCCGATAGTCTGCCTTGTTTGTCCTGATCCGAAAGAGGAACCCCCAGTGCCTGATCCCAACCCTGTTCCTGATCCCAACCCTGTTCCCGATCCTAATCCCGAAGTTCTCTGAGCTCGCTGAGTGACACCACTAGATCCACCTCCACCACCGCCCCCGAATAGGGCTGATAAGACTCCAACGATTTGCTCAGCATCGGCGTTTAATACTCGTATTACAAATATGCCTGCTTGGGGTTCTTCTGTTTTTACGTCAAGTATCTCAATCACGGCTTTAATTTTGGCCATGTCGCTGGGGTATGCAATTATGATTAAAGAGTTAGTCCTTTCGTCTGTGATAACTTTAAAGCTTACAGGTGAGGATTCCTGAGTTGACTGAGATGTTATAGCAGGGGCGGTTTGTGTTGTTTGGGAACGTCTGCTTTGGCTGCTAGTACGTCCTCTTTGTTGAGCACGGGTTGCACTCCTTCTTTGTGAAGCAGTAGTCCTACCGGTTCTTGAGGAGCTACTAGTACCCCCGAATATCTCTAAAAGCTTGGCCGCCACCTCACTTGCATCCGCATTCTGTATCTTTATAAATTCAATATCTGTTTCAGCATCAAAGTTCTCAATAATCTTTAGTATTCTATTAAGGTTATCTACCCTTTCAATAATGATCAGAGTATTGGTAGCTGGATAAACTACTATATCCCCCTCTCGGGATATAAGAGGTTTGAGTATATTTGCTACTTCATTTGCTTGAACATTTTGAAGTTCAACGAGTCTTGTAATGAATCCGTCGGATGATTCCGCATAGTCTGTTCCAAATTCTGTTGGGATGTCCTGGAACTTAATGTCTCTTTTAGGAACAATGATGTTGGTTCCATTCTTTTTGACCACAGAGAAACCATTTAAACTTAAGATTGTTCCAAAGAGTCTCATGGCGTTTTCTTTTTTAAATCCGCCCGGTGCAACAACAGTAATCTTTTTCCCCTTAACTGATTCATCTAGAATAAAGCTTTCCCCTGTGATCTCACTTATGGTCAGAATCAGATCCTGAACGTCCATTTCAGATTGAAGGTTAACTATTTCGCCATCCGTGATTAAAACTTGGGTCTTTGAATCTTCTTTGTTATCTTCGGTCTTTTGTTCCTGATCTATTGCAGGCGGGCTTTCTCCGTTCTCCTTTCGTGATTCTTCTCTCCGCTGAATCATCTGTTGACGTCTTTTTTCACGTTGCTGCTGTTTTCCCATCTTTTGCATTTGTTCTAGGTCATTTTGCGCTTGGGTATCGTTGGTGGAGCCGCCAAGGTCGAGGGTTTCTTCAGGGTATGTTTGGGCAATAGTTTTGGTGTCATTTAAATCATTAAATGAATCAAAATCGCTATTGTCTGCTATTTGATAATTGTTTTTGCTGACAGTAGCTGGAATGTCGATATAGTCCCCAGCTACAATTTCGTCTTCACTAAGGCCATTTAATTCTTTTATGTCAGTCACGGATACACCAAACTTATCTCCTATAGTCGAGAGGGAGTCCCCTTTTTCTATCCGATAACTTATATCCTCATCCGAAACAATATTATTCGTGGTTTCCTCTTGTAGCTCCATTGTTTGCGCGGAATTCTCTTGAATGCTAGTCTTTTCGTTGTTTGTATTTACATAAACGTATAACGTTAAGAGAAAACCAAGTATAAAAATATTGATGAGCAATCCTTTCATCGTGTAAACCTCTTTATATTAAGTACAGTATTCATATTAATTCGACAAACAATTAAGGTCATATCTCACAGCATCAGCAAAGTCAAGATGAACCTTAATCTTATAGGCTAAAACTTTACTCACTTAACCGTATATTCATAGGTATATTTTTGTCCAGCCCTCGTAAAGTTTATAGTAAAAGAGTTTTGAGATCTAAGGTCTTCAAATACACTTAAGGCTCTTTCAATGTCATTTAGCTCTACGTTATTTATTTTGTGTAAAGTATCGCCGTTTTTAATTCCGATTTTCCAGAATATGCTATTTGATCTAATACCGAAAAATCTAAGGCCGTCGTCTTGAGGGATAACTCTGGCTTGTTGGACGATTTTCGTGGGGTCGCTTAGAAGATTTTCGAGCAAATCGCGGCTGATCTCATACTCATTTTCTCCAGTCTTGTTTATCCCTTCGGAGTTCTTGTCTCTGGACTTTTTATTAAGGCCACGTGTCTTCGATGAAGATTTTGTTGAAAGTAGTCCCTTGTTACCTCCTCCAGCAGACGCGATGTCGCCAAGGTTCTTGCACTTAATGGTCTCAGGACCTTTTCCATTCCTTTGAATTACAGCTTTACAATTCTTTACATTTATTAGCTTTACCTTTTCAGAATCGATTATATCAATGCTTTCCCCGCCGCGGTAGCCATTTACTTTGCTATTATCATCGTTTTTAATTATGGCTACAGATTTATCATCCAGGTTAATAATTGTTCC
>DAOVUC010000002.1 GCA_030632765.1 Candidatus Dadabacteria bacterium | reverse complement strand
TGGTGCTGATTGTATTAGGGATATCTACCTACATTACCCTTCACCTGGGAATTTTCACAGTCGAGCAAATCAATATTAGCGGAAATACTACAATAAAAGAAAAGGAAATTCTGAAAAGATCAGGTCTTAGGCGGGGCGAGAGCAGTATCTTTTTTTTCGAAGATTCAGTCGAAGAAAACATATTAAAAAACCCTTGGATAAAGGGCGTATCAGTTAAAAAAGAGTTCCCCAAAAAAGTCTATATCGACATACAAGAGGAAGAAGTATACTGTCTTTTCTTTAGTGAAGAAGGTGAGCTCTATTACTTAAGCAAAGTGGGTAAGAGATTAGGGCCCGCGAATTTTGATAAGGGTCTTGATTTTCCCGTCCTGATAGGCGAAGGTATAAATAATCCAGATCTTGCTAAAGAAGCATTAGAAATATTGGAGTTATCTTCAAAGAGCAAAGTTCTTAACTGGAGTAAGATTTCTGAAGTCCATCTTGATTCAATATACGGTATTAACTTATTTACAATCGATAAAAAACGAATCGAATTTGATTCGAAAAACATTGTAAATAAGTGGCGTAAAGTCGAAAAGATAATTTCTCATGCTGAGATGCTGGGTATTAAGGAAACATATATAAATGTTACCTCGGATAATATGGGTGTAGTTAATTTTGAATTGCCTGTTGTAAGGAAAGAAGCCAAGCAAGATGGGTAAAGAACAAAACTTGATTATAGGTTTGGATATTGGCACTACTAAAATATGTGCTATTGTCGGAGAGCTTAATCCACAAACTGAGGAAGTTGAGGTTATAGGTGTAGGAACATACCCTTCTTTTGGTCTCAAAAGGGGTGTTGTTGTTAATATTGAGAATACTATCCAATCTGTTAAAAACGCTGTGGAAGAAGCGGAACATATGGCCGGATGTGAGATTAGAACGGTATTTGTTGGAATTGCCGGAGGCCATATAAAGGGAGTCAGCGGTCATGGGATGATTACGATAAGGGAGCGAGAAGTTGCCAGACGTGATCTGGACAGGGTTATAGAATCTGCTAATGCCGTATTAATTCCTGCCGATAGAGAAATTATTCATGTTATACCTCAAGACTACATTATAGACGGCCAGGCCGGAATCAAAGATCCGATCGGTATATATGGAATCAAGCTTGAGACAAAGGTTCATATCGTTACGGGTCAGGTGACTGCAGCCCAGAACTTAGTAAAATGCATACACGGTGCTGGGATGGATGTTGCTGATATTGTGCTTGAACAATTGGCTTCCAGTGAGGCCGTTTTGACTGAAGATGAAAAAGAAATAGGAGTAGTTCTAATTGACTGTGGCGGGGGAACAACGGATATAGCAATTTTTGTTGGTGGGAGTGTAAGATATACGGAAACTGTAACTCTGGGTGGAGATAATATAGACAGGGACGTAGCCCTTGGTTTATCAACGCCGCTAGGAGAGGCGAGAAAGATTAAAGAGAAATACGGAACAGCATTGGCAGAGCTAGTTTCTCCTGATGAAGAAATAGAGGTTCCTAGTGTTGGGGGCAAACATTTTAGAAAGGTTTCTAGAAAAGACCTGGCGATGGTTATTGAACCTAGGATGGAAGAAATATTTGCACTTACCAAAAGAGAAATTCATAAATCAGGATTTGAAGAATTGGTTCCTGCCGGTGTTGTGATAACTGGCGGAAGTGTTATTATGAATGGTACGGTTGAACTTAGTGAACGTATTTTAGAGATGCCTGTTAGAATGGGAATTCCCACTGAAGTAGGTGGTTTAACTGACATAATAGCTAATCCGGTTTACTCAACAGGTGTTGGTCTTGTTCTTTATGGTGCTGGGTATACGGGGGATAAAAAACTCCGGATTAGAGATGAGAATGTCTTTAAAAAAATAGTTGATAGTATGAGAAACTGGTTTCAAGAGTTTTTTTAGGTTACAATGGATTCTATACATTCTAATGAACTTAAAAATATATATGATGGAGGGTGATAGGTCATGGCCAAGTTTGAACTTGAAGATACAAACATAGAACAAAAAGCAACAATAAAAGTCGTAGGACTTGGCGGTGCCGGAGGTAATGCCGTTAACGCTATGATAGAGAGGGGACTGAACGGCGTTGAATTTGTAGTTGTAAATACAGACGCGCAGGATCTCAGAAAATCCCTTGCCCCTACCAAACTCCAGATTGGTACAAGAACGACCAAAGGCCTTGGTTCAGGTGGCGATCCTATCTTGGGCAGAGAAGCAGCTATTGAAGATCAGGCTAAGATTGCGGAAGCTCTTGAAGGTGCCGATATGGTTTTTATCACTGCTGGAATGGGCGGAGGTACAGGAACGGGCGCTTCTCCTATAATCGCCCAAGCTGCTAAAGAAATCGGAGCTTTGACAATAGGGGTGGCAACAAAACCCTTTGGATTTGAGGGCCCCAAGAGAAATAAGCAGGCTGTAGAGGGTATTAGTAATCTTGATGGAGAGGTTGATACCCTAATCGTAATTCCCAATGACAGGCTAGCAGAAGTCCATAAAGTCAGCATTCTGGATGCATTTAAGAAAGCCGACGAAGTACTTCATCAGGCGGTAAGAGGTATTTCCGATATAATTACCGGAACCGGCTATATCAACGTTGATTTCGCTGACGTAAAGAGCATCATGGGCGAGAATGGCGGTAAAGCGCTTATGGGAGCGGGTTACGCAGAGGGCAGCAACAGGGCTATTGAAGCAGCGGAAGCTGCTATTACCAGTCCGCTTCTTGAAGATATATCAATAGATGGAGCAACTGGAATACTCCTTAACGTTACCGCTTCGCCAGATTTTGGTATTGAAGAGCTTAACGAAGCTTGCAATTATATAAAAGAGCGTGCTCACGAAGATGTGAACTTAATATTTGGATTAGTATTCAACCATGATTATAAAGAAGCTGTACAGCTCACTGTCATTGCTACTGGTATACATTCTGCTAAAGCCGAAAGGTTGCAACAAGTTGTCACCCAGCTACCACCCGAAGTTAAAGACGATGAGTTTGAAATACCGGCCTTTATAAGAAGAAGAGGCATAAAAGAAGGTCAGTAATTTACTAAAGACATTTTATGTTTAGCTGGGTTTCTTGATTTAATTCGATAAAGGGTGTTTTTTTCTATAAATCATACTAATTAATTCTGTATCGTTCTATCTATAGAGTTCTTGGGAGAGGTTTGGTTGAGGTGGAGGTGGGTTATCCTCAAAAGGAAGTTCTAACCTGGGAGCATCTATCCACAAGCTCTCTATGTTATAGAATTCTCTAAGTGGTTCATGAAATATATGTATAACTACATCGGCTGAATCCACAAGTACCCATTTACCTTCTTTATAGCCTTCAATGCCGATTACTTTTTGTCCAATTTCCTTTAAATTGTTTTCTATATTATCAACTATAGTTTTTACGCCGCGGTTAGAGTTGGCGCTGCATATAAGAAAGTAATCCGTTACATCACTTGAGGACTTAACCTCAAGCAGTATTGGGTTAACAGCCTGTTTTTCCCATGCAGCATGTGCAATTGAGATAGCTTTTTCCTTAGAGTCTATTTGCCTGCCTCCTATGCATATAACTTTTCTGTTATGATGTATTTTTCTATTTTATCCGGGACGAGATATTTAATGGATTTGTTTGATTTTATTAAGTTTCTAATATCTGTTGATGAAATCTCAATTCCCCCGATTTCAGTAAATACAACGTCTCTTAAACCGCTTTTAGTATATGAAATCACGTTTTCTATCTTTTTATAATATCGAAAATCTTCTTTAAGCGCAAGAGGAATCTTGTTTGAATCTAAATCAGAAAAACCTGGTCTTGTGATTACAGCAAAATGTGCAAGTTCAAATAGCCTTCTATAATCTTTCCAGCTCTCAATATGATTAAATAGTTCATTGCCAAGCATAAAGTAGAATTCCGTATCAGGGTGAGCCCCGCTCAAGTGCTCTAGTGTATCAACAGTGTATGAAGTAGATTTGCTTTCGAGCTCAAACTCCGAGATATCAAAATATTCATTCCCCTCTATCGCCAGTCTTAACATCTCCAGTCGGTCTGAGGCACATGTAATATCTGACCCCTCTTTATGTGGTGGAATGGAAGAAGGGATAAAATAAATTTTAGTAAGGCTTAGGATTTGTCTTATTTCTTCAGCGGCCCGTAGATGTCCGAAATGTATTGGATCAAAAGTTCCTCCGAAAAGGCCCACACGGTTTTGTTTAATCTTACTCATAACGCTTTAGAGGATTGTACCATTTTAAAACAATCTATGCCTAAATTATTTCTTTAGATAACCCTCTATCATAAGTTCATCTTTTATTTTTTTTATCTTAATATCTTTGATTTCTAGTGATTTCTTAATGTTCGAGATTCCAAGCTCACCTATCATACTTATGCCTTCAGATCCTACAATTTTGGGTGCGTAGAAGAAAACGACTTTATCTACAATTTTATTTTTTAATGCGGATGCCGCCACCTTGCTTCCGCCCTCGATTAATATACTAGTTATCCCTTGTTTCCCTAAGCGCTTTAACAGTTCTTTTAAATTAATTTGCCCACTTTTGTCCTTTTTAATATGAAGAATTGTTGCTCCCAGATTTTTTAGTTTCCCTATTTTTCTAGAATTCGATAGAGATGATGTTGCGATAATTGAATGCTCATGGATCACTAACAACTTTGATTCTATAGGGGTTCTGAGTTTGCTGTCTAAAACTATAGGGACTGGATCGTTACTCGTTTTTTTGCCTAGCCTAACATTAAGACTTGGATTGTCTTTAAGGACAGTTTCAATGCCTACCATAACCCCGTCTACCTTATTTCTGAGGTGATGTGCGTATTTACGTTGCACAGGGCTCCCTATCCATTTAGAGTCACCCGTGTAAGCTGCAATCTTCCCGTCCATAGTGGCCGCAAGTTTTAGGATAACAAACGGCTTTCCGGTGGTTATATATTTGGTAAATACTTCATTTAATTCCCTTGCTTTATCTTCAAGAATTCCTACTTCAACTTCAATTCCATTTTTCCTGAGCATTTTAATTCCGTTTTCCGATACTTCAGGGTTCGGATCGAGCATAGCAACAAAAACTTTTGAAATTTGTTTTTCAATTATCGAGTTAACGCACGGGGGTGTTTTTTTGTCGGTATGACAACAAGGCTCAAGCGTAACATAAAGGGTAGCCCCTTTAAGAGAATTCTTCTTTTTAGCGGCATCATTAAAAGCTTCTATTTCAGCATGCGCAAGCCCCGCCTTCTTATGATAGCCCTCTCCAATAATCTTCCCGCTTTTTACTAATACTGCGCCTACCAGGGGGTTTGGACTCGTCTTTCCCTCAGCTTTTTTTGCAAGCTTGAGCGCAATTGACATATATTTTAAGTGTCGATCCATTTTTCTTTAACTTGGGAAATATAGTGATACCCTTTTGTTTGGGGATTTCATGTGATACTAATGAACAGTTTCTTCCCCAGTGTAAAAAAGGGCCTCTACAAATTCTTCGGCATTAAATTCCCTAAGGTCGCTCAGACTCTCACCTATTCCGATGTATTTAACCGGAATATTTAGCTCATCGGCAATTGCTACTATAACCCCTCCTTTAGCTGTACCATCAAGTTTAGTAAGAACAATTCCGGTTACTTCTATGGCTTTGTTAAACAACTTCGCCTGCTGTACAGCGTTTTGTCCTGTTGTCGCGTCAAGTACCAATAGCGTCTCATGCGGCGCCCCTTGGAGTTCGCGCCCCACAATCCTTTTCATTTTTGTAAGCTCATCCATGAGATTGCCTTTTGTATGGAGTCTGCCGGCTGTATCAATGATAAGAAAATCTATTCCACGCGCTTCGGCAGCTTTTACAGCGTCAAACGCTACCGATGAAGGGTCTCCACCGCTTTGACCTTTTATAAAATCTGTTCCTACTCTTTTAGACCATACCTCGAGCTGTTCAGTTGCGGCTGCCCTGAATGTGTCTCCTGCCGCGACCATAACCTTCTGATCCCCTATTTTAAGCCTGTTTGCAAGCTTCCCGATAGTGGTTGTTTTCCCAACTCCATTTACCCCTGCCACCATTATCACAAACGGGCTCACATCAGCCTTAATTGGAGCGCCCTCAGCGCTTTTTAATATCTCTAGGATTTCTTCTTTAAGCGTATCCGTTATTGACTCCGGGGTGCTTAAAGATTGTTTAGATAGTTTTGTCTCTATATTCTCCCTTAATTTCATGGTCGTATTAACTCCCAGGTCAGCCATGATAAGGGTCTCTTCAAAATCATCCCATAGGCTATCGTCTATTTCCCTTTTTGATATTATGTCGCCTAATCCGCCAAGTAGCCCCGCCTGCGTCTTTGAAAGTCCCCGGCGAAGCCTTGCGAATAATCCCTCTTTAGTTTCTTCAACTTCATCAGGCTCTAAGGATTCAATTTCTTCCTCGGGCTCTTCCTCAATATCTTCACTTACTATTTTTTCTTGAATGTCCTCAGCAGGAGTTTCGGTTTCTAATACTTCTTCACTTAATTGAGTTGTTTGTGTCTGGATTTCCTGACCATGTGCTTCCGGTACTTCCTCTATTACCTCATCTATTACTTCCGCGTCGATTGCGACCTCAAAATCTTCACTAACCTCCTCAGGCTCAATCTCTTTAGGTTCTATAGACTCAATATCTTCTGGTGTTTCTAGTTCTTGATCTTGTCTCCGGGCTTTTCTCTCAAATAGAAAGGCTATAATAAAAGAAATTAGTGCTATTAGTACAAATATGACGGCTACAGCAACTAGGTCAGAATACGGACTCGGAATGCTGTTTAATATTGATAAAATCACTTCCATTATTTTTAAATCCTCCTTCCTTACACTTGAGCGCAATTATATAAAGCAACTTTTTAGACTAATTAGAATAACATATGACATAAAAATAGTGCTTAGACACTTTGTTGAATTTAGTGGTTAATATACTTTTTAGATGGCTCTTTTCAATATTTCTGTACATGATTATTAATACTTCTTTAACGAATAGTAGGAACATGCATGTTGTAAATTGCGGAAATCACATGATGTTTTTTCCCCTACTTGCTAAGATTAAACCTTCTAAGATATACTAATTTGAATGTCACAAGGATTTGTTCATCTCCATCTTCATTCACAGTATTCTCTACTAGACGGTGCTATAAAATTTGAAGACCTCTTTCCTCAGGCCAAAGAGTTTGGCATGGAGGCAGTGGCTCTTACGGATCACGGCAATCTCTTTGGTGCGTATGACTTCTTCAAAAAAGCTAAAGAGACGGGAATTAAACCCATTATCGGTTGTGAAATATATGTAACTCCCAAGATTAACCCGGACAATCCTTCCGAGGGAAAAACCCATCACTTGACCGTGCTTTCAATGAACCAAAAGGGGTATCAAAACCTCTCACGGCTTGTTACAAAAGCATATTTTGACGGCTTCTATAGAAAGCCCAGGATAGATCACGAACTTTTGGATAAACATAACGAAGGTCTTATAGTGCTTAGCGGATGTTTGAACAGTGAGCTTTCACAAGCAATATTCAGTAAGGATATGAATGCAGCGCTGGATGTTGCCGCAATGTACAGAGAGATATTTGGCGACAGGTATTACCTTGAGGTTCAGGCCACAGGGTTACCAGAGCAAAAAAGAGTTAATAAGAAAGTAAAGGAAGTAGGGGAGAGGCTTGGAATCCCTCTAGTTGCAACTAATGACTGCCATTTCTTAAGACGTGAGGATACTAAGCCTCATGACGCCCTCCTGTGCATACAAACTGGCTCCTCAATTAGTGATGAGAACAGATTCAGATTTCAGGGTGACCAATATTATCTTAAATCAGAAGGGGAGATGTTGGGTGACCTGCCTGGTTTTGAAGACGCGATAACTAGAACAGGGGAGGTTGCCAAAAGGTGCAACTTCGAATTTGAACAGACCGGATACAAGCTTCCTGAATTTGAAATAGAGGGCGATAAACCCCTTGACGAATATATGTTGGAGCTTTCCAGAGAAAAACTGCATGAAAAAATAGACGAAGGTCTAATACCACAAGAAAAGCTTGAGGAGTATTCACAGAGGCTAGAAACTGAGCTCAAAATTATCCTGGAGATGGGGTTTCCCGGATATTTTCTCGTTGTAGCTGATTTTATAAACTATGCTAAATCAAACGGCATCCCGGTTGGTCCCGGAAGGGGAAGCGCGGCCGGCAGTCTGGTTGCCTACGTGCTTGGTATAACTGAGGTAGACCCAATACCGTACAACCTTATTTTTGAGAGATTCCTTAACCCAGAGCGAATCAGCATGCCCGATATTGATATCGATTTCTGTGGGGAAGGACGGGACGAAGTAATAAGATATGTAACTGAAAAATATGGAGCTGATAAAGTTGCGCAAATAGGCACATTCGGAACTATGTCTGCTAAGGCAGTTGTTAAAGATGTTGGTCGGGTGCTTGGAATTCCCTATGCGGATGTGGATAAAGTATCAAAGCTAATCCCTTCGTTTAGAGGAAAAGTATTTAGCATTGATAGAGCAATCAAAGAGGTTAAAGAAATCAAAGACCTGATCAAGGGGTCTCCACAGCTTCAGGAAATGATTGAGCTTGCCAAGCCCCTTGAAAATATGGTCAGACACTCTTCCACGCATGCGGCTGGAATTGTTATAGCCAATGAGCCACTCGCCGATCATATTCCTCTTTATAAAGGTTCCAAGAATGAGGTTGTAACTCAGTTCGATATGAACTCTATTGAAGAGCTAGGGTTTGTTAAGTTTGATTTCCTAGGCCTAAAGACACTCACGGTAATTAATAAAGCGCTTAAACTAATAAGAGAAAATTATGACTCGGACAAATGGGTTCGGATAGGCAGGATTCCTTTAGATGATAAGAGGGTCTACGAACTCCTTATGACGGGACGGACGCGAGGCATTTTCCAAATAGAGTCCTCGGGCATGAGAGATGTGCTAAATAAGCTCCAGCCGACACAGTTTGAAGACTTAATTGCGCTTTTAGCCCTCTATCGCCCCGGCCCGCTCGATAGCGGAATGGTAGATGATTTTATAAAACGCAAGCACGGGAAACAAAAGATCCAGTTTCCACTTCCAGAATTAAAAGAGATATTAAATGATACCTATGGTCTTTTCGTCTACCAGGAGCAGATAATGCAGACAGCAAGTGTAGTTGCAGAGTACAGCCTGGGAGAAGCTGATTTGTTAAGACGTGCCATGGGTAAGAAGAAACCCGAGGAAATGAAAGCTCAAAGAGATAGGTTCCTTGAGGGGGCTAAGAAAAAGGATATTAAGGATAAAAAGGCAAAAGAGATATTTAACGCCATGGAGAAATTTGCCGAGTATTCGTTTAATAAAAGCCACAGCACAGCCTATGCTCTAATAACCTATCAAACGGCATACTTGAAAGCACATTTCCCGGCTGAGTTTATGGCTGCCCTCTTATCGGTGGAATCAGGTAACACGGATAAAGTCATATCGAGTATTACAGAATGCAAGCAAATGGGAATACCAGTGCTCGCGCCCGATGTTAACGAGAGCATGGCAGAATTTACGGCCTCTAATGGAAAGATACGGTTTGGTCTCTCTGGAATTAAGAATGTAGGCCACAGCACAGTGCAAGCGATTATAGAAGCAAGGGAAGAGAAAGGAAACTTTGAGTCGATCTTTAACTTTTGTGAACAAGTTGAGGCAAGAAAATTAAACAGGAGAACATTTGAGAGCCTTATTAAAAGCGGAGCATTTGATTCTATAGGAGCTCACCGAGCGTGCCTTATGGAATCAGTAGATACACTCCTTAGTTTTACTTCAATCAAACAAAAAAGCTCAGCAGAGGGGCAGCATTCTCTTTTTGCTTTAAATGATTCGGTAACTATGCCAACTTTATCTGATGTAGATAAATGGCAAGAAAAAGAAGTACTTGCTAATGAAATGGAAGTACTTGGATTTTATGTTACAAGCCACCCAATGGCCAAATATTCATCTGAAATGAATAATAATATCACTAGCATGGATACTGAAGGGCTACTGGAAATCAAAGAAAAATGCGAAGTAAGTATTGCCGGTGTTGTCAGATCTCTTATTGTTAAACACACTAAGAGTGGTTCGGGTATTTATGGGAACCTGGTTCTTGAGGATATGAAAGGTTCTGTAGAGGTTGTAATTTTTGACAAATTGTTAAGAAAATCCCTTCCGATTTTAGAGGAAAAAGTAGAGCCTGTAATTATCAAAGGCATAGCTGAGCCAAATGAGGATCAGATTAAATTAAGAGCCCTTGATATTATATCGCTCAGGGGTTTGCGCAATGGCTCGGTTGTTCATATCAGTTTTAATAAGGCCTCATCGACACGAGATAATTTTGAGCAGCTCAGCAGGATTCTGGATAAATATCCTGGTAACTGTGAGGTTCATGTACATATCAATACTGATGATGGAGAATCAGTACTTGAGGTCGGCGATTTTAAGGTTGACGTAGAGGACAGTCTTATTTCTGAGGTTGAAAAGCTTCTGGGCGAGGGTGCGTTGAGATTTGTTTAGTATCTAATCCGGGTAGTTTTCTTCTATCACTTCTTTAAGCTTATCGGCATCATTTGTAATCACAAAAACTTCCTGTACCGATGTTCCGCTTCGGGCGATTAATTTTGCTCCGCTTATGGTGCTGTATTGGTAGCTAACTATAAGGTTCTCTCCGGGCGTCTTACCTACTTTTATCCTACCCGGAATAATCCCCTCAACTGAGTCTAGGGACGAAACGTTATGCTCGAGAAATTTTTTCAAACCCTTTATAATGCCGTGCTGACGCTTGATTTTATTCTTTCTATGTTTCATTTAAATGGGGCCTGGTTGCTTTGAGGCTCAATGATAGTGTAATGATGTATAAATTCTGTGCTCTGGAACTAAATATACAATGATTCTAAGTAGTTTGCTAACCCGAGGCTAATGTTATAATTCTTTCTTAGATGGAGAAGAATTAAAAGCTAACAAATAAATATGAGCTTATGCGTAAAATTACAGAACTCAAATTTGATAATACATACAGAAAACTACCCGAGGATTTTTTCCATCTGGTTAAACCTACTCCTTTAAAAAACCCTAAACTTGTGTGTTTTAATTCGATGCCGGATCGTTAATTGACCTTGATCCAAATGAAGTAATAAAACTTGAATTTATAGAATATTTTTCAGGGCAAAAACTCATTCCGGGCTCAGATCCCCTTGCCATGTATTACACCGGTCATCAGTTTGGAGTTTACAATTCTTATATAGGGGATGGAAGGGCGATACTCTTGGGTGAGGTCCGCAACTGCGTGGGAGAAAAGTGGGATCTTCATCTAAAGGGTTCAGGAAGGACCCGTTACTCCCGTATGTTTGACGGAAGAGCGGTGTTGAGATCAACTATACGAGAATATCTTTGCAGTGAAGCCATTCACGCACTCGGCATTCCCACTACTAGAGCGCTTTGTATCATCGGAAGTGACGAAAAAGTAGAACGGGAGACAACAGAAAGAGGAGCCATGATGCTCAGAATTGCCGAGACTCATGTTCGTTTCGGCTCATTTGAGGCCTTTCACTATACTGACAGACCGGAATATGTGAAGCTGCTTGCAGATTATGTAATCGAGCAGCATTTCCCGGGTTTAATCGAAGAGGAAAATAAATATTATATGTTTCTAGAGAATGTGGTTAGTAGGACGGCACAGCTCATGGCTAAGTGGCGGTCAGTTGGTTTTACCCATGGGGGGGGGGGGTATGAATACCGATAATATGTCCATAGCCGGGCTTACAATCGATTATGGCCCATATGGTTTTATGGAAGAGTACGACCCTGAATATGTTCCAAATCATTCTGATCATTTCGGCAGATATTCTTTTCAGAACCAGCCTGCAATAGCCTTGTGGAATTTAAATAAGCTTGCTATTGCTCTAGGATCGATTATTTCCAGAGAAAAGTCTCATGAGGCTTTGGAAGAATTTCAAAATATTTATTCAAATAGTTTTGTTGGGAATATGAGTAGGAAACTCGGGCTTAAAACAGCCCGTCCAGAAGATGTAGATTTAATAAAGGGACTATTAAAAATTATGGTTACGGAGAAAGTTGACTATACAAACTTCTTTAGAAAATTAAGTGATTTCGGATCCCATGATCCGGGTCTTAATCGCAGTCTAGATTCGATGTTTGAAGACAAGTCAACTATAATGGATTGGGTTGCTTCATATAGGAGGCGGTTATGTGCTGAAAATAGCTGCGATAATGAGCGTAAGAGGGAAATGGATTTGGCAAATCCCAAATTCATACTAAGAAATTATCTTGCTGAAAATGCGATCAAAAGGGATGTTAATGAGGCCGACTACTCGGAGATTGAGCGTCTCCATAAAATCTTGCGAGACCCATTTAGTGAGCAAGTCAAATTTGAAGACTATGCCGGGCCTTCGCCTAATTGGGGGAAAAACCTGTCTGTCAGCTGTTCATCTTATTCAGTAATTATTATTCCAGATAGCTCGCTATTATTTTCTTAAATCCGTAAGCGGGGAAAAATACCGTTACTTTTGCCTCATCTCCTGACCCTTCTACTTTTTTTATGAGCCCCTCACCAAATGAGCTATGGACTACCTTTTGTCCGACTCTATAACGACCACTTTTTTCATATGTTATACGGGTTCTTGATATCGGTTTAGTTGAGGATCTTTTAGAGCCCCTGGTTTTATCCATTAGGCTGTAGTCAAAGTTCTCCCATTTGATTAATTCTTTGGGTAACTCGGAGATAAATCTTGAGGGTATGCAAGCCTGTTGTTTGCCGAAAGTCATTCTTCTTGTAGCGCCGGCTAGATATACTTTTTCCTTCGCTCTTGTTATTCCTACATAGAAAAGTCTTCTTTCCTCTTCAACTTGCCCGTTCCTTGTAGAATTGAAATGAGGGATAAGGTTCTCCTCCATACCAATTATAAATACAACCGGAAATTCAAGCCCCTTTGCGGAATGAAGAGTCATAAGCGTCACCTTATCCGCGTCCTCGCTAAAGTTGTCAAGGTCGCTTGCCAGTGAGACGTTGTCCAGAAAATCATTTAATGTAGGTTTATCTCTTTCTTTCCCGAACTCTGCCGCCAGGTTTAATATCTCACCAATGTTTTCTCTTCTTTCCTCTTCCTTTTCTAGCATATCGAGGTATCCGGTTTTGTGAAGTACATCATTGATTAGGCTAACTATGTCGTTCTTTTCGGGGAATTCTATTAGACGGGTAAGCAAGTTGAAGAGTTTCTCCAATTTTACTAACGCACTGCTTGGTAGAAGCTTCTCTTCGAGTGCTAACTGAATCCCATCAAAAAATGGAACATCTTTTTCTCTGGCGATTTCATCAAGTTTATTAACCGTTATTTTCCCAATTCCCCTGGGAGGCACATTAATAATACGCTTTAAACTGATTTCATCTGAAGGGTTTGTTATTACTTTAAGAAATGCAAGAATGTCTTTTATTTCAGCCCTTTTATAAAACTCCGTCCCGCCTACAATTTTGTATGGGACGGTACTACGAAGCAGTTCTTCTTCAATTAACCGGGACTGCGTGTTTGTTCTAAAAAATATAGCTATGTCTTTATATGAATATCCCCGGTTTTTTGTTTCAATTCCTATTTGTGAGGATACGTGTTTCGCCTCATCTTTATCATCACGTGCTTCATAATAATTTATTTGATCTCCGGTAGCATTTTCGGTCCAGAGGTTTTTATCGTGCCTATTTTTGTTTTGAAGTATTAGTTTGTTCGCGGCCTCTAAAATGGTCTTAGTCGATCTGTAGTTTCTCTCAAGCTTAATTATTTGTGTATTCGAGTAGTCTTTTTCAAAGTTGAGAATATTTTTTATATCTGCGCCCCGCCAGCCATAAATTGACTGATTATCGTCCCCTACGACAAATATATTCTTGTGTATTCTAGATAACAGCTCCACAATTCTATATTGGACATGATTTGTGTCCTGATATTCGTCTACTAATATATGCTGAAACTGATTCTGGTAATTTTGTAGCACCTCGGGCTTTTTTTCAAAGAGCATTATAGTGACATGCAGGAGGTCTCCGAAATCAAGGGCGTTAGATTTTCTCAGTTCCACCTCGTATAGGGAATAAATTCTTAAAACCCTTTTATCATAATCGTTTAATTCGGAGCTGTCAGGGCCAAGGCCTTTATTTTTAGCGCTGTCTATTTGAGACCCAACATGTTTTGGGCTAAGTAGCCTCTCACCGATATTGAGCCTGACCATGCAATCTTTTATGAGCTTTATCTGATCAGCATCATCATAGATTATAAAATCCCTGCTATATCCGTCTAATTTATTTATTTCTCTTTTTAAAATTCTAAGACACGTTGAATGGAAGGTGCCTATCCACAAATTTCTGGCTTCCTTTTGCACAAGGCGCGCGACTCTTTGTTTCATCTCGTTAGCGGCCTTATTGGTAAAAGTTACCGCCAGAATATTAGAAGGGCTAACATTGTGTTTATTGATAAGATAAGAGATTCTTTCTGTGATAATTCTTGTCTTCCCCGACCCTGCTCCCGCTAGAACAAGAAGGGGTCCGCCCGGGTGTTTAACCGCTTCTTGTTGAGAGTCATTGAGATTGTTTTTCTGATTAGATACCATATCGTTTTTATAAAAATGCTTATACAAAGAAATTAATTATCCGGGTTTAAGCTGTCATGAAACCCAATAAGATCAGGGAAAAGGAGCTTGAATTGGTGCCGACTTTATAAATACTAAATAAGCTTTTAGTTGTGGCTGGGCCGAGAGGATTCGAACCTCTACAACTGGCGTCAAAGGCCAGGGTCCTACCATTAGACGACGGCCCACCACGAACGTGATTATGTTACCAAGATTTTATATCCTTATCAATAAAATTCCTGTAATCTATATAAATTCCCAGAAAAAAATTCATTTTTGCTGCTTTAGGGAAATAACCTTGACAGGCAATGATTTATATAAGAAACTTAAGCGTTTTAAAACTTTACGAGCGCGTAGCTCAGGGGTAGAGCGCTTGCTTGACATGCAAGAGGTCGCTGGTTCAAATCCTGCCGTGCTCACCACATCAATTTACGAATAAATATTATGACTGAAATTAACATACAACTCCCAGACGGAGTAACCAAATCGTTTCCGACAGGAACAACTCTAGGAGAGATAATAGAGTCTATAGGTGCTGAGAAATCTACGGTTGGCGCCAAGGTCAATGGAAATTTGGCTGATTTCTACTATGAGTTGGATTCAGACTCTACCGTGGAGCCTATCAAGCTTAATTCTGAGGAAGGACTTTATTTCATAAGACACACTGCGGCTCATATTATGGCTGAGGCGGTACAGAGTCTATTCCCCGAGGCAAAAGTTACTATCGGACCTGTTATAGATAACGGGTTTTATTATGATTTTGAATATTCCCGCGGCTTTACCCCTGAGGACTTAGAAAAAATAGAGAATAAAATGAAGGAGATCGCCGCTCAGAAAAAACCTTTAACTAGAAAAAAGGTTTCAAGGGAAGATGCAATCAATATTTTTGAAAAAGATGGTGAGACTTATAAAGTCGAGATTATAAATGACCTTCCCTCGGCTGAGCAGATAACTATTTATGATCAGGACGGCTGGTATGACCTTTGCAGAGGCCCCCATGCTCCCTCAACTGGCTTTGTTAGGGCTTTTAAACTCCTTAGCTCAGCGGGCGCTTACTGGAGAGGCAGTGAAAAGAACGCCATGCTGCAAAGGATTTACGGCACCGCGTTTTGGGACCGCAAGGAACTCAAGACTTATCTTAACAAACTTGAAGAAGCCAAAAAACGTGATCATAGAAAATTGGGTAAAGAACTTGATTTATTCAGTATTCAGGAAGATATAGGCGCGGGGCTTGTACTATGGCATCCAAAGGGTTCCAGAATCAGAAGAGTTATCGAGGATTTTTGGCTGGAGCAGCATGAACGTTACGGTTATGAATTACTATACACCCCCCATATAGCGAACATTGATCTATGGAAAACAAGCGGTCACTTGGAATTCTATAAAGAAAATATGTATCCCCGCATTGAAGTCGATAACACTGAATATCAGCTCAAGCCTATGAACTGTCCGTTTCATATCATGATTTATAAAACTAATATTAGAAGCTATAGGGACCTTCCCTTAAGATGGGCGGAAATTGGTACTGTATACCGTTATGAACGCTCTGGAGTATTGCATGGGCTACTAAGGGTAAGAGGCTTTTCCCAGGATGACGCACATATTTTTTGCAGACCCGATCAGATTGAAGAAGAGGTTCTAGGAGTTCTGGATTTAACAATTTTATTTTTTAAAACATTTGGATTCGATGATTATGAAATTTATCTTTCCACCCGGCCCGAGAAGTTTGTAGGGAGCGAAGAAGTATGGGATAGAGCTACCGATGCCTTGAGAAACGCCTTAGATTCCAAGGGTCTTGATTATGAAGTAGATGAGGGGGGAGGGGCGTTTTATGGACCTAAGATTGATCTCAAAATTAAGGATGTTTTGGGCAGAGCTTGGCAGTGCTCTACAGTTCAGGTAGATTTTAACCTTCCTGAGAGGTTTGATATGAGTTTTATAGGGGATGATAATAGTCGTCATCAGCCTATAATGATTCACCGTGCGATATTCGGCTCGATGGAAAGGTTCTTTGGGATATTGATTGAGCATTACGGGGGAGCGTTTCCACTATGGTTGAGCCCGGTTCAGATACGTATTGCTACAATAAGCGATGAACAGAAAGAGTACGGTGAGAAGGTTTATAAAGCCTTGAGGGATAAAAGTATGAGAGTTGAGAAAGATTTTAGAAATGAGAAATTAGGATTCAAAGTAAGGGAAGCTCAGCTTGAGAAAATTCCTTATTTACTCGTGATAGGTAATAATGAAGTCGAGACGTGCACCGTTGCACCAAGAAAACTAGGGGGTAAAAACATTTCTTCTATGACAGTTGAAGATTTTTTAATTTCTATAGAAACTGAACTTAACCCTCAAAAATGGCGGGAGGTCGAGTAGATATAGCCAGAGTAAAAGGAAGAGGATATAGTAGAAGTAGAGAGCCCGAAGTTAGGATAAATCAGCGGATTAGAGCTAGAGAAGTCCGGCTTAT
Source organism: Candidatus Dadabacteria bacterium (assembly GCA_030632765.1). Classification (GTDB taxonomy): domain Bacteria; phylum Desulfobacterota_D; class UBA1144; order Nemesobacterales; family UBA2774; genus CR02bin9. The sequence goes on along the minus strand of DAOVUC010000002.1, from coordinate 4,060 downwards.
CGCCGGAGATGGAGAACAATTAGGAGTTCTTTCTATCAGAGAGGCACTGTCAATGTCTGAGGAAAGAGGGGTTGATCTTGTCGAAGTTGCTCCTAATGCAAATCCGCCCGTATGCAGATTAATGGATTACGGAAAATACAAATATGAGCTGAAAAAACAGGCGGCGGCAAAGAAACAAAAATCTCAGGTACTTAAAGAAATTAAGTTTCGTCCAAATATTGGAGATCATGACCTGGATGTGAAAATAGGTCGTATCAGGGAATTTTTAGGAGAAGATAATAAAACAAAAATTCGGATATTTTTTAGAGGTAGAGAGATTGTGCACCCGGAATTAGGACGAAAGCTTGCAAACAGAATCCTTGAAAAGGTAGCGGATCTTGGAGGAGTGGATATACCTCCTAAAATGGAAGGAAAAAATTTAATAATGGTGATATCACCAAAGAAAAATACTCAAGGTGGAACAAACGATGCCAAAGATCAAAGTGAAAACAAATAGAAGCGCCGCAAAGAGGTTTAAGCTTACGGGAAGTGGCAAAGTAAAGAGGGCGCGCGGTGGCGGAAGCCATTTGAACGTTAAAAAGGCAAGGAAGCGCAAGAGAAGGCTTAACACTCCTGAGTTTCTGGATGGTAATGCGGGAAGAAGAATAAAAACTTATGTTCCTTATAAATAAGGGTCTATAATAATTAGGAGATAGAAATGAGAGTAAAAAGAGGCGTTGCTTCAAGAAAAAGAAGAAAAAGGCTACTTAAGCAAGCCAAAGGTTTTTGGGGTAGAAGAAAAAATAATATAAGAAGAGCTAAAGAAACTCTTATCCGAGCACTGGCTTATGCATATAGAGACAGGCGTCAAAGAAAAAGAGATTTTAGAAGGCTTTGGATTGCTAGAATTAATGCTGCTGTAAGGCCTTATGGATTTTCCTATAGCAAATTTATGGGAGAGTTAAAGAAGGCTGGGGTTGAACTTGATAGAAAGGCTCTGTCAGAGATGGCTATTAGGGAACCTGAGAGTTTTAAAGCAGTAGTTGATGTTGCTAAGTCGGGTTTAAATTAATAAGCGACACAACAGATAGGCAAAGTAAAGTATTTGTAGATAGTTCCTACCATATTTTGTCTTCCAACTTCAATACTAAAAATTGGAACTTAAATAGTGTGCGGGTCACCCTCAAGAGGGCAGCCCGTACATAATGGAATGCGTTTTTTACAATGTTCTTTCCCCACTTTTACAAGTAACGCATGATACTCATTAAAAATTCCTGGGTCGAGATTTAAAGAATCCATAAACAGTTCCTGCATTTCATTATAGCTAGTTTGTTCAGGCACAAGACCATGTCTGGAAAGCACTCTATAGGTATAAGTATCTATTACAAAAATTGGTTTGTTCCCGCCATATAGAATTATGCAATCAGCGGTTTCAGGACCCACCCCCTTTATGCTGAGAAGTTTGTCCCTTAATACATACATATCCTCTTCAAACATATTCTCAAGGCTGCCGTTGTAATTCTCAGTGATAAATTTTACGAAATTTTTTATCTTAAGGGCTTTTTGATTGAAATATCCCGAAGACCTGATTAACTGAGCGAGCTCATCAGTAGTTAATAATTTTAATTTATCTATTGAAATCAGGTTTAACTTCCTGAGGTTGTTAATAGCTTTTTCTACGTTTTTCCATGATGTATTTTGAGCAAGGATAGCTCCCAAAATACATTCGAGCTGGGAGTCCCCGGGCCACCAGCCTTGGGGGCCATATTTTTTGTAGAGCAATCTATATAACTTGTTAATCCGCTTTGAAGTAGTCATTGTTTAGGGCCAATTTAATATATGTTCACGGGATCTGATATAAGTTGCAAATAATTTAATTTATGATTGGGTTGTTCGGTGCTTTTGAAGAGCTGTTGTAGTAAGCCATTGCCTCAGGAAGCCACTGCTGTAAATTGCGTATTCTTGTTCCATAACCCGGATGTGTTGATAAGAATTCAGGAGGCTGGGGCTTTCCTTTTACAGCCTCATCCATTCTCTGCCAAAAAGCAACTGCCTCTCTCGGGTCATATCCTGCCTTTGCCATATACACAAGGCCAATTCTGTCAGCCTCAGATTCTTGAGATCTACCAAATGGCAATAGCACGCCTACATTTGCTCCGAGCCCGTATGCCTGCATAACTGCTTCATAAACATATGGATCACTTCCACCCATAGCAGCTCCCACTCCCACTGCTCCTAATTGAGCGAGTATTCCTGTTGAAACTCTCTCCCCGCCGTGGCGGGCAGCTACATGGGCCACTTCATGAGCCATTACAGTAGCAAGCCCCGCATCGGTTTGTGCAACAGGTAGTATGCCGGTATACACTGCTACCTTTCCTCCCGGCAGAGCAAAAGCGTTTATTTGCTCATTATTCTCTATTACTTTGAAATCCCACTCATAATTTTGGGTGTCCGATACCGCTGCAATTCTTTGGCCGACTCTGGTAACTGCGCTGTTGTAGGATCGATTATTGGATATCTGCTCGTTCTTTAATACGTCATTAAAAGCTGTTACACCCATCTCATTTTCTTGAGACTGAGTAAGAATGATAAACTGAGAACGCCCGGTTACAGGAGCCTTATAACAGGATAGTATGGGCAAACTTATTAAAACTATTGTGAAGAGGATGAAAAGGGGTTTAAAAATATGTTTAGAAATGCCGGGTCTGGACATAATGAACCACCATACTTATGTATAAATAATGTTTTATATCGTTAATATAACTTATTTATAGGAGATTCTTAATCAAAGAATTTGGAGCTAAGCTTTTATTTGCCGGTAGGTGTACGCGGTAGATAAAAGCTTATCTCCTGAAATTTGTCAATGTTAAGCCTATTTTTGAAGGTTGGCTTCTTTCATTCTTCTGATACCTTCATCGATGTCTTCGTCGGCACACGCATAGGTTACTCTTATAAAGCCCTCCCCCTGGCTTCCAAATGCGGTTCCGGCCACAACAGCAACTCCGGCTTTTACAACTAATTGGTCTGTGTACTCCTGAGATGTTAACCCGGTTCCTCTAATATCCGCAAAAGCATAGAAGGCGCCGTCTGGTGTGTCACAACTAACGCCCGGCACAGTATTTAATCCTGCAACCATTCTATCTCTCTTCTGTTTCAGTATTGCATGCTTTTCATGGACCCAGTCTTGTGGGCCTGTGAGTGCGGTATACGCGGCCTTTTGAATGAAAGCTGCAACATTTGTAATACTGTCTTGCAGGAATATTGAGAGCTTATCTATCACAGGTACTGGCGCAACAGCAAATCCAATTCTCCAACCTGTCATAGCATAAGTTTTTGAGAATGTGTCGATAACTAGCGACCTTTCAGCCATACCCGGAATGGCGGATATGGATTTGTGAGGCTTATCATAAGTTACATGTGAAAATATTTCATCTGTAATGACCATCAATTGTGGGTTCTTGAAGCACAGCTCAGCAATCTCTTCAGGGTTTTCAACTAAGTGTCCGTTTGGTCTCTGTGGTGTGTTTATGATAAGCAGCTTTGTTTTGGGCGTTATCATCGCATCGAGTTTTTCGATGTCAAACTGCCAGTCGGGACTTGTAAGCGGAGTATGATCAATATTGGCCCTTACATATTTAGCCCAGACTTCATCAGGCGGATAACCTGGGTTAGGGAATATAACATGGTCTCCCTCTTCCAAAAAAGTTAATAGCGACATGGTCAATGCATGCTTGGCTCCTGCCGTAACGATGACCTCTTCAGGTTGGGTCGGTCTTCCTCGCCCTGTCATCTCTTGTGCTAGAGCTTCTCTTAGCTCCGGAAGCCCGGGTCCCGGATCGTATCTGACATAACCATCTCTGAGCGCCTGCTCAGTGGCGTCTAATACATGCTGCGGAGTATCAAAGTCAGGACCTTGATAATCCCCTTTTTCAAAATGAATAATCTTCTGCCCAGTCTTTTTCTCTAAATCCCGAGCTACTCTCATGCTGTCCCACTGCCTCGGTGGAACAAAATGGCTAATCTTTGAGCTGAATGGATATGAAACTGCCATTTGAAATACCTCCTATAGATTAATGACTTC